>CAKSPN010000059.1 GCA_934481375.1 uncultured Clostridia bacterium | reverse complement strand
TAAGGTTGATATTTTTGTCAGCGTCGAAAGCTATGAGGAGGCGGACAAGGATATTGTGCTCAATGAGGAGCTTGCGAAAAATTACATAGACGTTCTGCACGAGCTTTGCGAGAAGTTTAATCTGAAAGACGATATATCAGTATCGAACGTTGCGAGATACACGGAAATATTTAAAACCGAGCGCCGTGAGGAGGACGAGGATAAAATCTGGTCGCTTACGGAGAGTGTGCTTGAAAAGGCATTAACCGCCTTTACGGATATGCGTGCAAGAGAGGGCGAACGCATAGGAAAAGATTTGCGTGCCCGTGTGGATTATATGAAAACGCTTGCCGAAAAGGTGGACGAATATTCGCCGAAAACGGTGGCTGATTACCGTGAAAAGCTTTACGCCAAAATAAAAGAAGTTGTTGCCGACCGTGATATTGACGAATCGAGAATACTTACGGAGGTCGCAATTTTTGCCGATAAGGTTGCGGTAAATGAAGAAACGGTACGGCTCGGAAGTCACTTTGAGGAATTTTATCAAATTCTTGACAGCGGTGAGCCGGCAGGCAGAAAGCTTGATTTCCTCATACAGGAGATAAACCGTGAGGTAAACACGATAGGCTCAAAGGCGCAGGATATTGAGATTGCAAAAATTGTTGTTGAGCTTAAAGGCGAAATAGAAAAGCTCAGAGAACAGGTTCAGAATATCGAGTAACGGAGTAAACGTATGAAACTTATAAACATCGGATTTGGAAATATGGTAAATGCGGACAGGATTGTGGCGGTGGTAAGCCCCGAATCCGCTCCGATAAAAAGGATTATACACGACGCCGAAGAAAAGGGTATACTTGTGAACGCAACCTACGGCAGACGTACAAGAGCGGTTATAGTGACCGATTCGGAACACATTATCCTTACGTCGATGCAGCCTGAAACGGTTGCCGGCAGACTGAGAGGAGATGATAAAGATGAGTAGAGGACTTCTGTTTGTTATGTCGGGACCGTCGGGAACGGGAAAAGGCACAATCTGCAACGAGCTTTTAAAGCGTGAGGACATATTCCTTTCCGTTTCAAGCACCACCCGTGAAAAACGCAAGGACGAGGAGGAAGGCGTTACCTACAATTATATTTCCCCGGAGGAGTTTACAAACCTTATCGAGAATGACGAGATGCTCGAATATGCGGTGTACGGCGGAAATTATTACGGTACGCCCAGGCGCACGGTTGAGAAAATGCTCAATGACGGGATAAACGTTTTGCTTGAAATCGAGGTTCAGGGTGCACTCAAAGTAAAGAGCAAATTTGAGGACGCCAATCTGATATTTGTCGTGCCGCCGTCAATGAAAGAACTCAAAAACAGGCTTATAGGGCGCGGACGTGAGAATGAGGACCAGATAATGGTGCGAATGGACCACGCAAAATGGGAAATGACCCAAAGCGGCAAATATAATTACATTGTTGTAAACGACGACCTGGAACGCTGTACGGACGAAGTATGCCAAATATTCCGTGACAAGAAAAACAAAAGCGAGCTGGTCGAGAAATTATTAAACGAAAAATATTAACGGAGGTATATTATTATGATGATCAAACCCGGAATTACAAATTTAGACAAGTGCGTGGACAGCCGTTACACGTTGGTAAGTATGGCTGCAAAGCGTGCGAGAATGATAGGCAAGGCAATGCATATGGGTCTTACCGATAACAACGGCGAGAAACCCGTTACCACAGCCGTGAATGAAATTATGGACGGCAAAGTAGGTTATGTGCGCTCGGGCAGAATTAAGTCGGCACAGGAAATGGAAGAAGAAAAGTTTGCCGCTATACAGAATATGACCGAGGAAAACATAGAGGAATTACACAGCGAAGAATAATTGAAAGGAAGGCATAGGCTTGATTGCTGAAGTTATTGTAGACCATCGTTCAAGAATGGTAGATAAGGCTTTTGACTATTTAATACCCGACAGCCTATCGGACAAAGTAGGTGTGGGAACAAGAGTGCTTGTGCCTTTTTCAAGAGGAAACAGTGTTTTGGAGGGCTTTTGCGTAGGAATTAAGGATAAAAAGCCTTTAAAAAACACGAAAGAGATAATCGAGATTGCTAATGACACGCCTGCGTTTGATGAAAAAATGCTTGAAACAATCGAGTATATGCACGGTGAATATTTTGCACCGTATCTCGATATAATACACGCAGCAGTTCCTGCCGGCACGGACACAAAAAGCCGTGAATGGATAGGTTTAAACAGAATTACCGAGGAACGCTCCGAAATCAGACGCAAAATTATTGAATATCTTGTTGACAACGGCGGCGGTATGGAAAAATCGGCGCTTGTGTCGCTTATCGGAAGAAATATAGATAATCAGTTAAGGGCAATGCTCAAAAACGGTACTCTTACAAAAGAGTATTATCAATCAAACGAAATAAAGCAAAAGACAATTCGTGCCGTAAGGCTTTCGATAACCTCCGAACAAGCGGCGGAGGAAATCGAAAAGCTTGAGAAAAAAGCCCCGGTACAGGCTAAAATGCTTAACATACTGTCTGCCAATGAATTTATTGCGCTTTCCGATCTGCGCAAATTTTCGGGCGGATCGTATAATGCCGTAACGGCGCTGTGCGATAAAGGCTTTGTAAGCACCTTTGAGCTTGCGGTTGAGCGAAATCCGCTTGCCGATAAGGAAATTAAAAAAAGCGAAAAGCTTAAGCTTACGGACGAGCAGAAAATTGCCGTTGACAGCATAAATACAGCTGTTGATAACGGAAAATTTGAGGAGTTTTTGCTCCACGGAGTAACGGGGAGCGGTAAAACCGAAGTGTTTATGCAGGTCATAGACCATATTGTGAGTATGGAAAAAACAGCGCTTGTGCTTGTTCCCGAAATTGCTCTTACTCCGCAGATGGTTTCAAGACTTTTAAACCGTTTCGGCGAAAGAATAGCCGTTTTTCACAGCAAGCTTTCCATGGGCGAACGCTATGATCAGTGGCAGAGGATAAAAAACGGCGGTGCGGATATAGTAATAGGCGCAAGGTCAGCGGTATTTGCTCCGCTTGACAATATCGGCGTTATTATTATAGACGAAGAACATTCCGATACTTATAAATCGGAAATGTCGCCGCGGTATGACGCAAAAGAGGTTGCGGCGTTCCGTGCAAAGCAGTATGGTGCATCTATAGTTTATGCGTCCGCCACACCGTCGGCAAAAAACTGTTACAGGGCAAGATCGGGCGAAATATCGCTTATTACAATGAATTACCGTTACAATAAAAACGATATGCCCGATATTAAAATTGCGGATATGCGTGAGGAGCTTAATTGCGGAAACAGGAGTATGTTTTCAAGAGCGTTGACGAATGAACTCAAAAAAAACATCGAAAACGGCGAGCAGAGCATACTGTTTTTAAACAGGCGCGGATTTTCAACGTTTGTGTCGTGCCGCAGCTGCGGTTTTACGGCGGAATGTCCGCATTGCAGTATATCGCTTACATACCATAAATACGGCAATGTGTTAAAATGCCATTACTGCGGATACACTATCCCGAATTACACGCTTTGTCCTCAGTGCGGCAGTAAATATATACGGTATTTCGGCGGCGGAACACAGCGTGTCGAAACCGAAATACAAAAGCTTTTTCCCCAAATTACGACGCTTCGTATGGACGTTGACACAACGGGTAAAAAGGAATCACACGAGAAAATACTTGAAAAATTTGAAAAAGAAAAAACAGATGTCCTTATCGGAACGCAGATGGTTTCCAAGGGGCTTGATTTTGAAAACGTAACGCTTGTCGGCGTTATAAGCGCAGACACAATGCTCCACATAAACGATTACAGGAGTTCGGAACGCACCTTTTCCATGCTTGAACAGGTTACGGGTCGGGCAGGCAGGGGCAGAAAAAAGGGCAGAGCCGTTATTCAGACCTACAGTCCTGAGGCAGAGGCAATTTTATGCGCACAAAAGCATGATTTCGACTCGTTCTATAATGCGGAGATAGAGAACCGCCAACTAATGTGGTATCCGCCGTTTTCGGAAATTATAAACATTATGTTTTCGGGAGCGTCGGAGTCGCTCGTTCCGCAGACGGCAAAATATTTTATGAAGCTTTTGGGCAATTTGAACGATATGGGGCAGAAAATACAGGTGCTGGGTCCCGTCCCGTCATCTGTTTCAAAAATAAAAAATAAATACCGCTGGCAGATAATTATAAAATGCGAAAACAGTAAAGCGCTCAATGAACGGCTTAAAAAAGCGGCTTATGAGTGTGCGGCAAATAAGAATTACAAAAACGTTTCGGTCATTATAGATAAAGACCCGACAATGATTTATTAGGAGAAAGAGATATGGCTATCAGAGAAATACGAAAAAAAGGCGACGATATACTGCTTAAAAAGTGCAAAACAGTGGTTAATTTTGATAAAAAGCTTCACATTCTGCTCGACGATATGTATGAAACAATGGTAAAAGCCGACGGCGTGGGTCTTGCGGCACCGCAGGTCGGAATACTTAAAAGAGCTGTTGTGGTTGATACGGGAGAGGGCAAAACGGAGCTTATAAATCCCGAAATCATAGAGGAGAACGGTTCGCAGATTGATTCGGAGGGGTGTCTGAGCGTACCGAAAGTATTCGGCACGGTTGAGAGACCTATGAAAGTTAAGGTGCGTGCGCAGGACCGCGACGGGAATTGGTTTGAGATTGAGGGCGAGGGGCTTACCGCAAGAGCCTTTTGCCATGAAATAGATCATCTTGACGGAAAACTGTTTACGGATAAAGTTATCGAATATCTTGAATAAGGAGCGGCGGAATGAAAATAGTATTTATGGGTACACCCGATTTTGCGGCAAAGTCGCTTGAGGCGCTTGCCGATGCGGGATTTGACGTGGCGGCGGCGGTTTCACAGCCGGATAAACCAAAGGGCAGAGGTCACAAATTACAGCCTACAGACGTAAAAATTGCGGCGGAAAAGCTCGGAATACCGGTATATCAGCCGGAAAAGCTGAAAAACGGCGAGCTTTCGGAACTGCTTGATGAAATACAGCCGGAGCTTATAGTAGTTGCGGCTTACGGGAAAATACTTCCCGAATATATAATAAATTATCCGAAATACGGCTGTATAAACGTACACGCCTCACTGCTCCCGAAATACAGGGGTGCCGCACCCATACAATGGGCGATAATAAACGGCGAGAGAGAAACCGGCGTTACGATTATGCAAATGGATAAAGGACTCGACACAGGCGATATGCTTATGAGCGAGAAAACGGAAATAGGCAAATACGAAACAGCCGGAGAGCTTTTTGACAGACTTGCCGAAATGGGCGGAGAACTGCTTGTCAGGGCGGTAAAAGCCATTGAATGCGGCGGAGTGATACCCGTACCGCAAAATCATGACGAGCATACATATGCGCCGATGATTTCAAAGGAAACGGGAACAATAAAATGGAGAAAGAGTGCGGAGGAAATATCAAAGCTTATATGCGGTATGAATCCTTGGCCCGCTGCAAATACTCTCTATAAGGGCGAAACTCTGAAAATATACAGCGCAGAGGTTGCACAGCGTGACGGTACATTCGGCGAGGAGGGGGAAATCCTCGGCTTGGATAAAGGCAGCGGCTTAAGGGTTGCCGCCGGCAGAGGTGTTTTGTATATAAAAACCGTTCAATTCCCCGGAAGCAAAAAAATGGATATTGAGGACTATATGCGGGGTCACAGCATAGAATACGGAACTGTATTGGGAAGGTAGGGATATTTATGCCACTGTTTTACGGAATGTATTTTGATCCGACTTATATTCTTGTAATAATCGGATTTATTATAACAATGATAGCTTCGGCAAATGTTAAATCCACATTTGCCAAATATGACAAGCAATTGAGCCGTTACGGACTCACAGGTGCGGAGGCGGCAAGAAAAATACTTGACGCAAACGGCTTGTACAACGTGCGTATCGAACATGTGAACGGCAGATTGTCGGATCATTTTGACCCGAAAAACAGCGTGATACGTCTTTCGGACGCAACGTATAATTCAACGTCCGTTGCGGCGATAGGCGTAGCGGCGCATGAGTGCGGCCACGCTGTTCAGCATCAGGTCGGATATGTTCCCATAAAGGTAAGAAACGGAATTGTGCCGTTTGTAAATATATGCAATTACGCATCGCTGCCGCTTATAGTAATAGGACTTATAATGGGCAGCAGGGGATATAACCTCGCTATGCTCGGCGTTATACTGTTCTGTGCAGTGCTGGTGTTCCAGCTGGTTACACTGCCCACTGAAACTAACGCAAGCAAAAGAGCATTGCAGACGATAGAGGGTATGAACCTTCTAAGCGGCGATGAGCTTGTCGGCGCAAGAAAAGTTCTTTCGGCGGCGGCAATGACCTATTTTGCCGCAGTTGCGTCAACCGCACTGCAGGTATTGAGATTGTTTTTAATAGTACACAATTCCAACAGGAGAAACCGATGACCGCAAGAGAAGCCGCATTAAAGGCGTTGTATGAAATCGAGTATAACGGAGCATATTCAAATATGGCAGTGAAAAACACGCTTAAAAACAGCGATATGTCCGAGCGTGACAAAGCGCTGTTTACCGCTCTTGTGTACGGAGTTTCGGACAAAAAAATAACTCTTGATTATTATATAAGCAAATTCTCGAAAATCAAGCTGAAAAAAATATCAAAATATATACTGATTATACTCCGTATGGGTGTGTTTCAGCTTGTGTTTACGGATAAAATTCCGCAAAGTGCGGCGGTGAACGAAAGCGTAAAGCTTGCAAAACGATACGGTCACGGTGCGTCCGCAGGCTTTGTAAACGGTGTTTTAAGAAGCGTTTCAAAATGCGGTGAAATAGAATATCCGAAAGAAAAAGACGAATATCTGTCAGTAAAATACTCGTTTCCGCTGTGGATGTGCCGCAAATGGACGGAGGAGTTCGGCTTTGAATTTACGGAGAATATGATGCGCTCTTTCGGCGAAAGCAAGCCTATAATACTGCGTGCAAATACGCTCAAAACAACAAATGAAGAATTGGTAAAAAAACTTTCCGATTTGGGCATAAATGCCGAAATAAAAGACGGTGCCGTTGTGACGGGCGGATTTGATATTGAGAAAAATACTCTTTATAAAGAGGGATACTTCACACCGCAGGACACGGCGGCAATGAAAACGGCAGAGATACTCGCACCCGAGCCGGGCGGTACGGTGATAGATATGTGCGCCGCACCCGGAGGAAAAACAACGCATATTGCCGAGATTATGAAAAACAGCGGCAGAATACTTGCTTTTGATATATACAATCATAAAACAGAGCTTGTAAAAAAGAATGCCGAAAGGCTCGGTATAGATATTATAAAAACCGATGTGCGTGATGCGGCTGAATTTGACAAATCATTAAGCGGCATTGCCGATTGCATACTTTGCGACGTTCCGTGTTCGGGACTCGGCATAATAGGCAGAAAGCCGGATATAAAGCAGAATGAGGACAGATCTCCCGAGCTTTGCAAAATACAGGCAAAAATTCTCGAAAACGCCTGCATATACTTAAAAAAAGGCGGTGTTATCGTATACTCTACCTGTACGGTTGAAAAAGCCGAAAACGAGGGTATAACGGGAGCTTTTCTTGAAAAACACGGCAATTTTGAAAAACTTTATGAAAAAACGTTCTATCCGCACACAGACGGCACGGACGGATTTTACATATGCAAAATGAGGAAAAAATGATTGATTTAAAAGACTTTGAGTATGACGGGCTTACCGATTTTCTTGCGGAAATCGGCGAGCCGAAATACCGCAGCGGACAGATTTTTGAGTGGCTGCACAAGGGCGTTGAAAGCTATGGCGAAATGACAAACATTTCAAAAGCGACAAAGAAAAAGCTTGAAGAAATAAGCACTGTTTCAACGCTTAAAATACGTGAAAAATACGTTTCAAAGATAGACGGTACGGTAAAGTATTTATTTGAACTGCCGGACGGGAACTGCATAGAAAGCGTTGTGATGCGCTATCATCACGGACTTACTATATGCATTTCCTCGCAGGTGGGCTGCCGTATGGGGTGTCGGTTCTGCGCTTCGACAATCGGCGGACTGTACAGAAATCTTACCCCGGGAGAAATAATAAATCAGGTGATTTTCGCTCAAAAGGATTTGGGCGAGCGAATATCGAATATCGTTATGATGGGAATAGGCGAACCGCTCGATAATTTTGAGAACGTTGTAAAATTTCTGCATAACGTAAATCACGAAAAAGGACTTAATATAGGGTACCGCCACATAACCGTATCAACGTGCGGAGTAGTGCCTGTGATATATGAACTGGCAAAGGAAAATCTTCCGATAACGCTTACAATATCACTGCATGCGCCGAACGATGAAATACGTGACGGGATAATGCCAGTAAATCATAAATGGAAAATAAGCGAACTTATGGAGGCGTGCCGTGCGTATCTTGATACGACGGGACGGCGGATAAGCTTTGAATATTCGCTTATACACGGCGTGAACGACAGTATGGAAAACGCCGATGAGCTGTCAAGGCTCGTAAAAAGCCTTCATGCTCACGTAAATCTGATACCTGTAAACAAGGTTGAGGAACGTTCTTATACAAAGGGTACTAATGAGGAAATTTACGCTTTTTCCGAGCGTCTTTCAAAAAACGGTATAAATGCGACCGTAAGGCGTGAATTGGGAAGCGATATAGCCGCTTCGTGCGGTCAGTTAAGAAAGAAACTGCTCTGACAGATGTGAGGTGATAAAATGCAGTTTGGTGCAATGACCGATGTGGGAATGTGCAGAAAAATCAACGAGGACAATTACTATGTAAAAGCCGACGGCGCTTTTCCGTATGCGATAGTTGCGGACGGTATGGGCGGACATAAAGCGGGCGAAATAGCCAGTATGATGG
>CAKSPN010000058.1 GCA_934481375.1 uncultured Clostridia bacterium | reverse complement strand
ATATACAGGCAATCACAAACCCCGGTGTGCTGGCATTCTTCGTAATTGTACTTACATTTACTGCAGGTACGGCGTTTATCGTATGGCTCGGTGAACGTATTACGGAAAAGGGTCTCGGCAACGGTGTTTCGCTTATCATCTTCGCCGGTATCGTTTCGAGAATACCGACAGCAGGTATAAGCATTTACAGACAGTTCTTAGCAACGGGAGTTACCGTTAAGGGTATTGCCATTTCGGCAGCTATCGTAATCATCGCAATTGCGGCTATCGCATTTGTAGTATGGTTCTCGGACGCCGAAAGAAGAATTCCCGTTCAGTATGCAAAGCGTGTTGTGGGAAGAAAAATGTACGGCGGTCAGTCGACAAACATTCCTATAAAGATTGCGGCAGGCGGCGTTATGCCGATCATCTTCGCATCAAGTATTATGGCTTTCCCGGCTACTATCGTAAGACTTGTAACCGGCGGAAATATGCCTGATACAAGCTCGCTCGGCGGAATACTTTTAGGCTGTCTGTCGGCAGGATACGGTCCCACATGGACTGAAATCGTTTATGCGGTTGTATACTTCCTGCTTATAATATTCTTCACATACTTCTATTCGACAATTCAGTTCAATCCGATTGAAATCTCGAATAACGTTAAGAAGAACGGCGGATTTATACCGGGTATCAGACCGGGTAAGCCGACAAGCGATTTTATAGCAAAAGTAACTTCAAGACTCAATCTTATCGGCGCTATATTCCTCGGAATTATAGCTATACTGCCTGTAGTTGTGGGCGGATTGTTCAATATGCCGGGTCTCCAGCTGGGCGGTACATCGCTGCTCATTATGGAAGGCGTTGCGCTTGAAACGGTAAGACAGATTGAATCACAGATGGTAATGCGTCATTACCACGGATTTCTTGAATAATTACAGGAAAGGCGGAACAATATGAATTTGGTATTAATGGGCCCTCCGGGTGCCGGCAAGGGTACTCAGGGCGAAATCTTAGCAAAGAAGCTCGGCGTCGATACAATATCGACGGGAGTAATGCTCAGAACCGCCATCAAGGAACAGACTGAGGTAGGCAAGCTTGCCGAAAAGTATATAAACGACGGTAAGCTTGTTCCCGACGACGTTATTGTTTCTATAGTAAAAGAACGTTTAAGTCAGCCTGACTGTGCAAAGGGATTTATCCTCGACGGATTTCCCCGTACCACGGCACAGGCAGAGGCTTTGACGGAATCAGGCGTAAAAATTGATAAAGTGCTTTCGCTTGAAGTTGATGACGAAGCGATTGTCGAAAGACTTTCATCAAGACGTGAATGTTCAAAATGCGGAGCGCCTTACAGCACAATTTTCAATAAGCCTGAAACAGAAGGTAAATGTGATAAATGCGGAGGAGATTTAATTCAGCGTGCTGACGATAATCCCGAAACCATTAAAAACAGACTTCACGTTTACCATGAGCAGACAGAACCGATAAAGGCGTATTATGCAAAGCTTAACCTCCTCGTTACGGCGAAGGGCGAAGAAGAACTGGCAGATACGACAAAGAACGTTATGACTGCTTTGGGACTTGAGGAGTAGATTTGAATGATTACCATTAAATCGGCTAAACAAGTTGAAAAGATGAGAGAATCGTGCAAGCTTACAAAGGAGTGCCTTGAGCTTCTGGAAAAGAATATAAAGCCGGGAGTGAATACAAAGCATCTCGATAAGATTGCATATGATTTCTATAAGTCTAAGGGTGCAACACCCAATTTCCTTCATTACGAGGGTTATCCGGCTACTATCTGCGCATCGGTAAATGATGAGGTGGTACACGGTATCCCGAATAAGCACTGCGTGCTTAAAGAGGGCGATATAATAAGTATCGACCTCGGCTGTATCCTTGACGGGTGGCATTCAGACGCCGCAAGGACTTTCGGAGTCGGCAAGATAAGTGCTGAGGCACAGAAGCTTATCGATGTAACGCAGCAGAGCTTTTTTGAGGGAATAAAGTATTTAAAGCACGGTGCCAAGTTAGGTGATGTTTCATCAGCGATCCAGAAGTACGTTGAAGATCACGGCTTCGGGGTTGTGCGTGACCTTGTGGGGCACGGAATAGGCAGAGAAATGCACGAGGATCCGAGCGTTCCGAATTTCGGAAAGGCGGGTCACGGTGTAAAGCTTGCGGCAGGAATGGCGCTTGCGATAGAGCCTATGGTAACGGCAGGCGATTATCACGTATGCGTACTTGATGATGACTGGACTGTGGTTACCGATGATGGAAGTTTAGCGGCTCATTACGAAAACACCGTCATTGTAACAAAAGACGGCTGTGAAATATTAACGCTTTAATGAGGTGTGATATGGAAGTAAAAACAGGGTCGGAGGTGCGCTCCATAGCAGGGCGTGACAAAGGCGGTTTATTTATCGTAATGTCTGTGGATAACGGCTATGCATATCTTGCAGACGGCGATTTGCGCAGAGCAGACCGCCCGAAGAAGAAGAAGCTCAAGCATATTCAGGCGTCGGGAAAGATTTCGGAGTTTATACAGAATAAACTGGAGTCGGGACAGAAAGTCACAAACGCCGAATTGCGAAAAGCATTAGCGGAAATGGTTCTTAGGTAAAAACAAACCTCACGGTTTGATATTAGGAGGAAATAATGGCTAAGGATGATGTTTTGGAAGTAGAGGGTACAGTTGTTGAAACTCTGCCGAACGCAATGTTTAAAGTAGAGCTTGAAAATGGACACCAAGTATTGGCACATATTTCAGGCAAACTGAGAATGAACTTCATAAAAATTTTGCCGGGCGATAAGGTTACAATGGAGATGAGTCCGTACGACCTTTCAAGAGGCAGAATTACTTGGAGATCTAAGTAAGGATGAGGAGGTAATACGAATGAAAGTACGTCCGTCAGTAAAACCGATTTGCGAAAAATGCAAAATCATAAAGAGAAAAGGCAAGGTAATGGTTATCTGCGAAAACCCGAAGCATAAGCAGAAGCAGGGTTGAGCCGGTATATTACAGGTCTTTAGTACAATCAGGTTATGACTTGTTTCGGGCAATGCCCGTTACAAGCTTATAATATCAACACACTATAAAAAAATTTTTGATGATATCTTTAACGGAGGTGTAGAAAAGTATGGCAAGAATAGCAGGTGTTGACTTACCAAAAGATAAGAGAGTCGAAGTTGGTCTTACCTATATTTATGGTATTGGTCTTAAAAGTTCACAAAAAATTCTCGCTAAGAACGGAATTAATCCCGACACAAGAGTAAAGGATCTTTCCGAAGCTGAGGTTAACAAGCTCAGAGAAACAATTGACGCTGAATTCACGGTTGAAGGTGATTTGAGACGTCAGATAGCACTCGACATCAAGAGATTGATGGAAATCGGATGCTACAGGGGCATCAGACACAGAAAGGGTCTCCCCGTAAGAGGACAGAACACTAAGAACAATGCAAGAACCCGCAAGGGCCCTGCAAAGACAATAGCAGGAAAGAAGAAATAAAGGAGGGACTAAGCTAATGGCTAAGGTAGCAAAGAAAACTACACGTACACGTCGTCGTGATAGAAAAAATGTAGAAAAAGGCGCAGCTCATATTCGCTCAACCTTTAACAATACGATAGTTACAATAACAGATACAGCCGGAAACGCAATTTCCTGGGCAAGTGCCGGGGGCTTAGGCTTCAGAGGTTCAAGAAAGAGCACACCGTTCGCAGCACAGTCGGCAGCAGAAACAGCCGCAAAAGCTGCAATGGAACACGGTATGAAAACTGTTGAGGTTTATGTAAAAGGACCGGGTGCCGGACGTGAAGCAGCAATCCGTGCTTTGCAGGCAACAGGTCTTGACGTTACAATGATTAAAGACGTAACGCCTATTCCTCATAACGGATGCAGACCTCCTAAGAGAAGAAGAGTCTGATTTGTAATTATTAGTAAAGGAGGAAAAAGAGTATGGCAAGAAATATACAGCCGGTATTAAAGAGATGCAGAACGTTAGGCATTGAACCGGGAGTTATGGGTATAGACAAGAGTTCAAACAAGAACCCGAAGCAGTCAAGAAAGAAGCAGTCGGAATATGGCTTACAGCTTAATGAAAAGCAGAAGGTTAAGTTCATATACGGTATACTTGAAAAGCAGTTCAGACATTACTATGTTCTGGCTACAAAGAAGAACGGCGTAACGGGCGAAATGCTTTTACAGCTTCTCGAATCAAGACTGGACAACGTTGTTTACAGACTCGGTCTCGCTAACACAAGACGTGAAGCAAGACAGATCGTAAACCACGGTCATATAACCGTAAACGGTTCAAAGGTTGACATTCCGTCATACCTGGTAAAACCGGGCGACGTAATCGCTGTAAGAGAAAAGAGCAAAAATTCTGTAAGAATTAAGGAAATCGTTGAGACAAATGCGAAAAGAGTAATTCCCGCTTGGCTTGATATGAACAGAGATACTCTGACAGGAAAAGTATTAAGACTTTCCGAAAGAGAAGATATCGATTATGATGTTGAAGAACATCTCATCGTCGAGTTGTACTCGAAATAATCACATGTTACCCTCGGTAAGTGGATATAAAGAAATGTTTGCAGCAGCTGCCGTTTAAGTACAGCGGCAAGCTCATTTTAAGAAGGAGGGTTCTCTGAATGATAGAAATGGAAAAGCCGAATATAGAATGCGTTGAATTATCCGAGGACGGAAGATATGGTAAGTTTGTCGTATCTCCCCTGGAGCGTGGCTACGGAACAACACTCGGAAATTCATTGCGCAGAATATTACTTTCATCATTACCCGGTGCTGCGGCTACTTCAATCAAGATTGAAGGCGTACAGCACGAATTTTCAACAGTACCCGGAGTTACGGAAGACGTTGCGGAAATTATTTTAAATATTAAGAAAATGGCAATAAAGCTTCACGGCGACAGTCCCAAGACTGTTTACATCGAAGCAAAGGGCGCACAGGAAATCACCGCAGGTGACATAAAGTGCGACAGCGATGTTGAGATATTCAATCCCGACCTCCACATTGCAACTCTTAATGACGAAGCAAGACTGTATGTTGAAATAACCCTTTCAAAGGGCAGAGGATACGTAAGCGCAGAAAAGAATAAGCAGGAAATGCAGCCTGCTATCGGCGTTATCCCCGTGGATTCGATATACACACCCGTAACGAAGGTTAATTACACGGTTGAAAACACTCGTGTCGGTCAGTACACGGATCGTGAGGAATTGACAGTCGAATTATGGACAAACGGAACAATCAAGCCGGACGAAGCTGTTTCGCTGGCTGCAAAGATTATGAATGACCTTTTGAGATTGTTCGTAGACCTTTCGGATGATGCAAAGAATACGGAAATTATCGTAGAGAAGGAAGAAACCAAGAAAGAAAAAGTTCTGGAAATGACAATAGAAGAACTTGACTTATCGGTTCGTTCGTATAACTGCTTAAAGCGTGCGGGAATTAACACCGTTGAGGATCTTACAAACAAATCGGAGGAGGATATGATGAAAGTCAGAAACCTCGGAAGAAAGTCGCTTGAAGAAGTTATAAACAAGCTTAAGGGTTTGGGTCTATTCCTTAAAAAAGAAGAAGAGTAATAGGAGGTACTGGATATGCCGGGAACAAGAAAGTTAAATCTTCCTACCGACCAGAGAAAAGCTCTTTTAAGAGGCTTAGTAACCAATTTTCTCAAAACAGGTAAGATAGAAACAACTATAACAAGAGCAAAAGAAACACAGAGTATGGCTGAAAAGATGATAACTCTTGGCAAGAAAAATACTCTTGCAGCCCGCCGTCAGGCACTCGCATTCATAAACGAAGAAGATGTAGTTAAAAAGCTTTTTGACGAAATCGCTCCGAAGTATGCGGAAAGAAACGGCGGTTACACAAGAATACATCAGCTCGGACCCCGCCGTGGGGACGCAGCCGAAATGGCAATCTTGTCGCTTGTAGACTAATTTTAAAAAGAGCCGATATTCGGCTCTTTTTTTCGTGTGTAAAATTATTTTAATGTATTTGCTTATGTTTTTGACCCGTTCCCCAAAAATATAAATAAGGTGAGGTGCAGACGTTGCTCCATTATGATTTACAAAAATTAATTGCCTAAAAAACGCATGGGTATTGACAACGTTAAAATTTTGTACTATAATATCACTAACGAATATTAGTTAGCGGAGGAGCTTATGAAACAGGAAGATACAAAACAAAAAATTCTTGATAAGGCGCTCGAATTGTTCTCGTCAAAGGGATACGATTCCGTAAGCGTGGGTGAAATTGCAAAAGCGGTGGGGATTAAAGCACCCTCGCTGTATAATCATTATCCGAGCAAACAGGCGATTTTTGACGCTATTTTTGAAAACACGGCGTTACAATACGAAAAATATACGGACGGAATTGATATTCACGTGCAGGATGCAAAAATGGACGTGGGCGTGTTTTCCGATATTGCGGAGGAATTTCTCATTCGAAAGGTGCGGCAGATTTTCCTGTATTCATTGCATAATGAAACAATCAGCCGTTTCCGCCGTATGATGACGATTGAGCAATTCCGCACACCGCAGATTTCAAAGCTTTATTCTGAAAGATATGTTGACCGTATGGTTGAATACCATGCCGGAATTTTCAGAAAGCTTATTGAAAACGGCGAAATCAGAAACGAAAACCCCGAAACACTTGCACTGATGTACGTTTCGCCCGTTATTATACTGCTCGGCGTGTGTGACCGTCAGCCCGAACGTGAGGAGGAGTGCCTTAAAAAGCTTGATGAGCATATAAGGCTGTTTTATCGGACGTTTAATACTTCGGTGCGGTGTGAGGAGGAACGGAGATTAATATGAAGTGGATTAATGTTTTCGGCTTGGTTTTTGTTGCGGTTATTATGATTCCCAATATCGTATTTGCAATTAAGTGCAAGGACGGTTTTTGCAATAAGTGGAATAATAAATATATTGAAACCTTAGAACAAATCGGAAGATTTGGCTGTTTCGGGTTTATGATATTCAATATTCCGGGAACTTGCTTCGGGTGGCAATCGGACAAAGCATTTGCCTCATATCTAATTGCAGATGCGGCACTGTCTGCCGCTTACTGCATAATCTGGATTGTGTGCTTTAAAAAAAGCAGTGTTTTCAGAGCGTTGGCACTTTCGATTATTCCTTCGGTTATGTTTCTGTTCAGCGGAATAATAACTCGGTCGGTACTTTTGATTGTTGCGGCGGTCATATTCGCACCGACTCATATTATGATTTCATATAAAAATGCGGTTTATTAAATAAAATCGGTGTGACACGAAGCGTGTCGCATATGTGACGTATAAATTCTTTGCTTTTTCTGCGTTCTGTGCTATCGTTGACTTGCCTGACGGCGAAATCAAACGAAAAGGAAGTAGAAAAAAATGAAAAGAAACGGAAAAAAATTATTGGCTTTGGGAATTATGCTTGCGGTGGCTTTTGTCCTGTGGACGGTGCTGATACAAACGGCAGACGTGAACCCTGTCGGGCAAAACGGAACAAACATAGGCTTTGCATTACTAAACAAATGGTTTTTTGAACTGACGGGCGTGCATATGGTACTCTATACAGTAACCGATTGGCTCGGACTTGTTCCGATATTTGTTTGTATGACGTTCGGAGCAGTGGGATTATTTCAGTTGATTAAGAGGAAGAGTCTTTTAAAAGTAGATTATGATATTATTTTGCTCGGGATTTATTATATCGTTGTAATATTCGGTTATCTGATATTTGAAATAATTCCCATAAACTACAGACCGATTGCCATTAACGGACGAATTGAGGCGTCATATCCGTCATCGACAACGCTCCTTGTTTTGAGCGTTATGCCGACGCTTGCGTTTCAGGTTAAGCGCAGAATAAAAAATGCGGCGGCGGTAAGGGTGATTGTTGCTCTGACGGCGGCGTTTTCGGCATTTACGGTAGCAGGAAGGCTTGTTTCGGGCGTTCATTGGCTTACCGATATTTTCGGCGGTGTACTGCTCAGCGCAGGTTTGTTTTACATTTACAAAGCAACGGTAGAACTGATTTTGGGGGATTGATATGGAGTTTGGCAAAAAGCTCTGTGAGCTTAGAAAAAATAAAGGACTTACGCAGGAGGAGCTTGAGCAAGCCTTGTATGTATCGAGGACGGCAATTTCAAAATGGGAATCGGGTCGAGGGTATCCGAGCATCGATTCCCTAAAGGAAATATCGGGATTTTTTTCGGTATCAATTGACGATTTGCTGTCGGGCGAAAAAATTATTTCCATTGCGGAAAAAGAAAATCAATCCAATATGAAAAGCATATGCGATTTGCTTTTGGGAATTTGCGATATACTGTATTTTGCGCTTATAATTCTGCCGCTTTATTCAAACCCGGCAGGTGAGCGCATATATGCGGTAAACCTGTTTGTGTACCTCGAAAGGATTTCATTTAATCATATGGTTTATTGGACGGTGTTTTCTGCCTTGCCGATAATCGGCGCCGCAAAAATATTGTTATCATATTTTAAAATTGCAAAAGGGCAAAAGACTCTGACGGTTGTTTCAATGCTGTTCGGTATTCTGACGGTATTGCTTTTGGCGCTCACAAGAGAAGCCTATGCAATAAGCGTGTCGTTCTTGTTGCTTGTAATGAAAGGGTTTTTGCTTTTGACTGTAAAAGGAGGAAAATAAAAATGAAACTTTATTTCGGAAACACGGTAACGGCAGTTACCACAATTATGATTTTGGCATTGACGGCGTTTATCGCAGTAACCGTACATAATCGTGCAGATATTCAGCACTGGGGAGTAAGGATTGCGTTTCTGCTCGTGTTCGGTCTGGTAATATGCTGTTTTGCAACGGCACGTGACGGACTTGATAAAACAATTCAGTATACCATTGACGGCAGTTGTGCGCCTGGTATATTTAAGCTTGTAAGCGTGCC
>CAKSPN010000057.1 GCA_934481375.1 uncultured Clostridia bacterium | reverse complement strand
GATTATAGACTTCTTTTCCTCAAACTTTTCTTTCCATACGGTTTCGTTTTCGGTATCGCCCAATATCGCATAAAGCTTTGCAATCATATTTGCCGATAAAGCCTGCTGGCAGATGGCGTCAATCCAATACATATCGGGATTGTTCGGGCGATCCTCGTAAGCATGCTCGCCCATTCTTCCTCTCGGCGTGTTATCCATTCCCGAACGTCCGCCCTCCCATTTGTATCCGTACTTTTCGGAAATAAGGCATGTGGGGCAGTGTACATTCTTCGGCTGAAGCGAAACCTTTAAATTTTCTATCCATTCATAGTGATTTTGAAGAAACTTTTCTTCATATAAAAGCTTTCTTATATGCTCTGTATCACCGCTTATGAGCGCATTTTCATATTCCGCCCATGCCAAAAGCGGCGGATTGTCAGCTATGTGCAGTTCAATATTAAACGGCTCACCGGGAACGGCGCCTGTCCAGTCAGGCTCATTCTCGGTCGGGATTACCGACGGCAAAGTTTCACCGCTGCATAAAACCGCATAAAAGTTTTTAAAGCTTTCAATACCGGGAAATATTTCCTGCGCATATTTGCAGAACAGAGTCATAAAACAAGTGTCCCATATCCATATCTGCGTATCGCAGAACGCCTCGTCCATATACGGATTTTGGGGCATTCCGGGAATGTTTTTTATGTGTTCAAAGGCAAGCTCCCAAGCCTTGTTGTATAATTCGAGATATTCCGGGTGCTCATCGCAAATCGGTTGGGGAATATACTCCCTCCAGTTTGGCGCACCGAAGTTTTTTGTCATTCTGAAACCACTCCTCGTCTGTAATATGGCTGAAATTATACCATATACCTTATGAAATATCAAGCAGTTTTGCAATAGTAATGAAATTATGACATAACTACCCTAAATATTTTTCAAGGCATACCAGCCGAACGTTCGGAATACCGTTAATTCTATGCATTTGCGTCGCTTGTTCCCTTTTGCAGCATTTGCTCCGTGTTGGTTCGCAGAATAAGGAGCATATCCAATTCCTTAAGTGAAATATCGAGTCCCTCTTTTCTGAATAAAGATAACATTCTTGACAGATATTCCGTCTTGTTCATTTCGTTTTTGCATAGCGCAAGCTTTTTCAGCTCTTCCTTCAGCTCCCTGTTGGTATCTAATTCGTAATTAAATTTTGCCACTTTATCAAATGTTATTTTCTTCTTTCTGAAAATCACTGTTTTCACCTCCAAACAAGCGGTTGTATATAAGTATAACAAAAAACCGCCCCAACGGGCGGTTTTGGTCGTAATTGGTCGTTTTTGAGACGTAATTGGTTAAGTATTTAATATAATGCAGACGCTTAACGTCTTGTTATCCGTACTGTATTTAATATCTCCGTTATATTTTCTTATTGCCGCAAGCATACCTGATATGCCGATACCTCGGTTTTTGATTATGTTGTTTTCTATAACAATCCCCGGCTTGCATGGGTTGGTACACAAAATAACTATTTTGTCCGAAACGGTTCTTATGTTAAGCTTTATCTCGCCGTGTGAGTCACATTCAATACAGCCGTTTACGGCGTTTTCCAGAAGATTTGATAAAACAGCGACAAAATCCATATCGGATATGGGCGTATTTTCGGTGGTATCCGCCTCAACGGAAACCGAAATCCCGTTCTTCTGTGCTTTGGTGTAAAAACTGTTTAAAATGGCGTTCACGGTAATATTTGGGCAGAAATCGTTCAGCTTTAATGCGTCCAGGCTGTCGTTGTATTGCTCCAGATAATCTATGGCTTTTTGCACTTCGCCCTTTCCGAGCATGGATATAACATTTTGGTTGTGGTGTCTGAAATCATGGCGGACGGTTTTTGCGGACAATTCATTTTCCTTTGCCGCTTTAAGCTGTTCCTGCAGATAAACCGCATTTTGTTTTACTAATTCTGTGTTGCTTTCGGCTATCATTGACTGAATTGTACCGAAAATAACCCAAAGCACCGAACAGTAAATCAGCACCGCAATCGTAAAGAACATGGTATATTCATTTATTTGACTGCCTTCGGTATGAAATATTATCAAAGACGATGCAAAAATTACCAGAAACAGCACGGAAACCACGGATATTGAATACCAGGTATGATGGCGTTTTTCCGGAACTGCCCTTACCGCAGGGCGCAGAAAGCGCATATACACCCATGCCGCAGGAACAAACATAATTGTTCTTGCAATGTTTCGTGCATAGAAGATAACGATTTCAGGGGAATTTTTAAGGAACAATCCGCACAATACGGCTGAAATACAGCCGAACACACTGAATACATTTGCATAGCTGACAAACAGAAATACTTTTTTGCATATCGGGTCGGCGGAAACAAATATAAAAATGAAGAAAGCCATGATGATTGTGCATACATATCCCACGGCGTAATATGCCGTACCGCTGTTGAATATTGTATATGAAAGCAGTGTAAGCACCAAAAACATAGCAAAAAACGCTAAATATATGAATGCTGTTTTGCCGACGGAATATTTCCGTTCCGTCATTGCCCAAAAGGAAATTAAATGTGAAATGCCGACAAGAGCCATAGCGGCAATCATATGTATCATTTTTTCATTGCCTCCTTTGCGTAAAAATCAAAGTATTTCTCCCTGATCTCATTCCTGAGACGCCTCGGGATGGGGATGCTTTCACCGCTTATCATAATAAGCTCCGCTTGCAGAACGCTTTGAACACAACGCAGATTGACAATGTACGAGGCGCCGACCGATATAAATCCGCCGGCATTGTCAAAAAGATTTCTTATATCCGTAAGAGACATACGTGTTTTGAGGCTATTTCCTGATTTTAAGCGTATTTCGGAATTATGATTTTTCGACTCGGTATAAATTACCTGATATAAATCGATAAGGTGTATGTCTCTGCCGCACGTTATAGGCACGCACAGGCTCTTTTGCCTTTTTTCAATTATTCTGTCAAGCGTATCGGTCAGCCGTTCCTTTGTGAACGGCTTTGTCAGGTAGTCGTTTACGTGCAGAGCGAATGCTTCTACCGCAAATTCGGAACTTGTGGTCAGAAAAATTATATCGGTACTGCCGTCGCTTTTACTTTGGATTTCCTTTGCGATTTCAGTTCCCAGAATTCCCGGCATACAAATATCAAGCAGTGCAATATCGGGTACGCCGTTTTTGTTTATGTCGTCCAGCATATCGAGCGGATTGGAGAAACATTTGATGTTCATAAAAAGCTCCGAATGTTCTTTGGCATATTCCGACATAATCTGTCTGATGTATTCAAGCTCATTGTGTTGGTCATCGCATATTGTAATGTTCATTCTTCAATCCTCCCTTCGGATTTTATTATAGCGTATATTGACGGAAATTTCAATTGTTTTATTATTCATTTGAATTCTTTATTCTTTTCAAAAATGTTTCTGACGCCTTTGAAAACACTGCGTACCTTTCCACGCCAAAGCATAATGAATTTCAAGTATCGGTTCAAACGGACGGAAACAAACACCTTTCTCCAAAATTTCGGGCAATAAATCCTCTGTTGTTACATAACAACCCAATCCGCTTTTTACAAAATTGCACGGCGAACCGTTTATAACATTATATGTTGCGGCAATGTTCAGATTTTTTGTTTCTGTCTGCGCCCAATGTGAAATAAGATTTTGTAAGCCCGGGCGCCTGTGGAGGATTAACGGTACGGACAATAAATCTTCTTTCTGTACATATTCTTTTTTTGCAAGAGCAAAATTTTCCGATACAAGCAACCCCCATTTTGAAGAATTCGGTAAGGAGATATAATCATACTTTGCGGTATCGACAGGCTCCAAAAATACAGCAAAATCGAGCGTGCCGTGCTCCAGCCGCTCCGCAACGTCAATGGCGTCGCTGCTGTAAAAATTGAAATTTATATCGGGATAAGTTGTGCGTATGTTTGCGGCGGTATTTAATATTGTTACGGTCGGACTGCCTCCGACGGAAACAACACCGCTTATTTTTTCGCTGTCGGCACTCATTTCACGTTCTGTTTTTTCAAATAGGGTTATTATTTCGTCCGCACGCTTTCGGAGAAGGACTCCGTCCTCTGTCAGCGTTATCTTCCGTTTTCCTCTTATAAACAGTGTTTTCCCAAGCTCGCTTTCCAAATCCATAAGCTGTTTTGATAATGACGGCTGCGAAATATGCAGGCTGTGTGCCGCTCTTGTTATATTTTCCTCTCTTGCCGCCGCCAAAAAATATTGCAGAACTCTGATATCCACTATCTTCACCTCTTTTTTATTATACAGCGGTTTATCATTCCTGTCAACTATGATAAACCATTCAATATAAGTATTTACTATTGTTATAAAACGGTGATATAATATCGGTAGTAAAGCGATGAAAGAAGATATGTGTAATGAATATTAAAACAAAGAGCGGCGGACAAGATATGCTGCACGGCTCACTATGGAACAAGCTGCTGATGTTTGCAATCCCTGTTGCGGCAACGGCTATTTTGGAACAGCTTTTTAATGCGTCCGATGTTGCGGTTGTAGGCAACTTCACGGGCGAAGGCAAAACGGTTGCCGTTGCGGCAGTCAGTGCAAACAGCGCAGTAATTGCGCTTATTGTAAATTTGTTTGTCGGAATTGCATTGGGTGCAAACGTAGTCATAGCAAACGCTATCGGCAACAACGACAAGGAAACGGTAAAAAAAGCCGTACACAGTTCGGTTTTAATATCACTCATCTGTGGCACTGCGGTTACAATCATAGGAGAATTTGCCGCAGGTATACTGCTGCGCTCGCTCAATGTGCCCGATGATGTTCTTCCGTCCGCACTTTTGTATCTGCGGATTTATCTTTTGGGAATGCCGGTCATTCTTCTCTATAATTTTGAATCGGCAATTTTCAGAAGTGTCGGCGATACAAAAACGCCGCTTATCGCCCTGATGGTTTCGGGTGTGATTAATGTTATACTTAATCTTATATTTGTCATTGTATTTCATATGACCGTCAACGGAGTGGCTATTGCAACCGTAATATCAAATGCAATAAGCTCCGCCATGCTTTTCAGACGCCTGTGCTCAACAAACCTCCCGATTCGTATTGAAATAAATTCTTTGCGTATCGATTTAAAGACGCTCGCCCGTATTATGCGTATCGGTGTGCCGGCGGGAGTCCAGAGCGCTGTTTTCGCCATATCAAATATTGTCATTCAATCCGCAATAAACAGCCTGGGCACGGTCGTTATGGCGGCATCCGGCGCAGCGTATAATATTGAGATATTTAACTATTATATTCTGAACGCTTTTTCACAGGCTTGCACCACTTTTGTCGGACAAAATTCCGGTGCCGGCGACTTGCGCCGTTTCCGAAGGACATTTTATTTGTGCCTTGCGGAAGGGTTTATCACTCTTGCGACGGTATTGACATTGATTTTGCTGTTTGGAAAAAATCTGCTTGCCATCTTCAATAACGAGCCGGAGGTTATTTCGTTCGGTTATATAAGACTGATGTTTGTAGTGCTTTCGCACTCATTCAGCTTCTTCTATGAAGTTATAAGCGGGTATTTAAGAGGATTTGGCATTTCGCTTGTTCCTGCAATTTTAACGACTGTCGGAGTGTGCGGCGTCCGTATTGCGTGGATAAAATTTGTATTTCCGCACAGCGAAAACTTCCGCACGATTATGACTGCATTTCCCATCAGTCTGTCATTAACAGCGCTGATGATATTTATCGCTTTGCTTTGTTATCGCCCGTCAAAGCGTTTCAAAAAAGAAGGTGTAAATAATGAACCTTGACCGTTGTTTAAACAATGACGTAAATATTATATTACATAACAAAGGACACATTTTGTCCATCTTTATGTGATATAATATCTCTGCAAGGATATATAATGAGGGGTATTTAGAGAATATGAAACTTACATATATAAAAAAGACAGTTAAATCGAAAAATAGAATTTATACAATTATTATACCTGATAATATAGGCGGGTTTATTAACAATCAATATATGTTTGACGCTGATCGGGACGGACTTACTACAATTATGCTGTCTGCACTGATGATGCTAAAAGATAAAGACATTATTCTTTACTTTCCGCTGCAAAAAAATAAGATACCGGAGTTCTGTTATCCTGTCAGAGATGGTTATACAATTGATGAGAAAATTGTTTATGATGTTGTGCTTGTCCCTCACACCATACAAATGCCGATATCAAGGTGGAAAAGTATAAGAAAAAGCTTAAAGTATGCGAAGGCTGATAAATGCGTATTTAAAGCAAGCATTAATGCTGAATATGATATTTTTGCAAAAGAATTTGAAAAATATAAAAAAACAACACGCCATTGCAAATCAAAAGATGTTTTTTATACGTATAAGAGATTTGAAACATACTTCCTTGTCGGCGGGCGCATTTCTTTTGCGGATTTATTAATATCCTTAAAAGAAATGCTTGATTTGCCGTTAGAAGATAATTTCAGGAGCGGAAAATCGTTTGACTATATCTTTTTTTGCGATAAAGAACGAGATTTCCCTGAAATAGGATATTACGATGCGCGTTTTGAAAAAGAACGCTATATAGAAAATAAAGCAATATTATAAGTTAATAGGATTATATGCAATTACAACAAAGCAAAATATTAAAAACTGCAATATCAGTTTTAAACTAATATTGCAGTTTTTAATGTCACATGGGTGGTTTTTACTTATCCAACGGCTTCATTGTCGGGATTTCAACTCGAAGAATTACATATTTCTTCATAAATCCTCAAAACCCTTACGCCGTGCGGGTTTCCACTATTTTGTTTTTACAAAGGTCTTCGTAAATCTTCATAAGTTTTGTTCCAAATGGCTTAAGCTTTGGCTTAAGTTTGGCTTAACCTGTATCACATTGCAAGTACGAAACAATCCTGCAAGTGCCCGATTTCTTTTGTTTTAAGGTCCATGGTTGCATCGGTATAGACATCCATAGTGGTTTCTATGTCCTTGTGTCCTAACACATCCTGAATGACCTTAATTTTTACGCCTTGCTCACACATTCTCGTAGCGAATGTATGCCTGAGCGAATGGCAGCTAAACGGTGGGAGTAAAATCGGGTTTTCCTCTCCCTTAAGAAGCACCTCGTCATTACAATCCCTGGTGATTCTGCGTATTGCTTTGTTAAGTGTTCCCTGATGCTGCACATCACCAAACCGATTTATGAATATAAAGTCGGTGTAGCAATCGACAGATGCTTTGCAACTCAGTCCATTCTCTTCCTGATACTTTTTCTCAAGAAGGAAGGCTTCTTTCACAAAATCCATCATAGGAATTTGTCTTACGCCAGCTTTGGTCTTGGGAGTATTGATTGCAAACTTGCAACCTAATCCTGTACCTTTACTGTAATAAACAAGTGTGTGATTGACATCAATATAACCTTCTTCAAGATATATGTCGCACCACCTGAGTCCAACAGTTTCACCGACTCTCATTCCGGTACCGAGCATCACTGTAAACACCGGATACCAGTGATTGTATTTAGGCGTTCTCTTTAGAAAGTCCATAAACAAATTCTGTTCTGCTACTGTGAGAGCCTTTCTTTTCTCGACCTCAAAGTTATGAGATTGCTTCAGCTCCTTCAGCATTTTCTCGGTAGGGTTGGTTCTAATGTAATTGTCATCCACCGCCATATCAAATACTTGATGTAAAATATTATGTATGGTGTCGATGGTAGCAATTTTCATCACTCTGTCATCTGCCAGAAGATTATAAAACCTTTTGACATCCGATTTCTTAACACAAACTACCTTTTGCAAACCGAACTTTGGTCTTATAAAAGTGTTATACATATATTTGTAATTTTGAAGCGTATTATCCTTGATGCCACGCTTTAAATCACACCATAAGTCAAACAACTGATTGACCGTTGTGTTTCTGCACTCAGTCCTGATACCATCATGGATATCGTAAGCCAGCTCGGCTTCCTTTATACGCAACTCGTCAAGAGTAGGGGCGTAGAAGACATGCCTTTCGCCGTCATCCGATGTCCAACGGTACGAATAAGTCCCGTTCGGTCTTTGAGATTCTCCCTTTTTCAGAACAGTTCTGTTGCTGTCCTTTCTTTTTGTATTTCTTGTTTTAGTCATAATTGGCTCCTTTCCAACGGATTACACCGTATAGAAGCACAATCAGGCAATAAGATTATATTACATTTATGCCTGAAAGTCAATCAAAACAATGTAATCCGTTTAGTTTAATTCCGTTCATTAAATAGAGTATTGTCGTTCGATAAATTCCGCGAACTTTTGTCTCTTGATTAACCGCTTGTTGCCTACCCAAAGGACGAAGTCACACTCCGCTTTTTCTGATAACATTCTAATTTTGTGAATTCCGATACCTGAGTAGGCAGCCGCCTCTTCTAACGTCAAATTAGCTTTTTCCCAAATTGGAATACTAATCATAATGGCTACCTACCTTTCTTAAAATGTGTAAAAAGTCTTACACTTGCCTCCGGTTACATTTCCTGAGCCTCGGTCCTGCTCGACCATAACCTCGTATTTGTAAACAGTTAAATCGCTCGTCCTCAAAAGAGGAGTCTTGGCGCTCGCTGTGTTGTATAACTCACCGTGCAAGCTATTCAATTTTCAAGGAACAACTTATATATTTCAGCTAGGATTTTCTTCTTGGGCTATCATTATAGCGCGTGAACCTAGGGGCCTGTCAAGGCCTTTTTGCCCGCGTCACAAACTTTTAACAAAAGTGCAGCGAATGCGCAATAATTAAAATTTTTATAGTTGATATTGTGCTTCTTGTAACCGCTTTATATGTCGCAGTTTTTGCTTACAAAAAGAGCAGGTGGGGTAATTACCCTACCTGCAATAGTTTTGTGCTACAACGGGCTGTTACAGCCGTTACATTTGCCCTTAAATTCGATTTTAATCCATTGTACCAACCATTTTGTTTATGTCGCCATCTGAACTTACGCTGATGGTTTTGGTT
>CAKSPN010000056.1 GCA_934481375.1 uncultured Clostridia bacterium | reverse complement strand
TTTTTGAAAGCTCGTTCACTAGCGTTATCCGCTTTCGTGCTATGTATTGGTATACCGTAAGTCCCGTCACTTTTTTAAATGATCGGCACAAATGATATTTTGATATAAAAAACATTTTCTCCAAATCATCGAGAGAAAAGCTTTCGGTGTAATTTGAGTTTATGTATTCTATAATGTTTTCAAGCTGTGAATTTGTTTTGTCCGCATCGGAGAAGTTCATATTTTTATTAATCAGATATAATATTTCGATAATAACTCCGCAGACCACGGGCGAGGAAATATCCGAAAAATTATCGGAAAATTTTTTAAGCCGCTCAAGTGCATTGTAAATGCCGCTCGACACCACAACGTCTGCGTTTATTTTGTTTCCCGTGCCGTAATTCAAAAACTGATGCTCGTATTCACTGCAGTTATGTTGGATAAAAAACTTCGGCGACACGTTTATAACCATACGCCTGTACGGCTTGTCGCTGTTGTGGAACACACGGTGCATTTCATTTTTCCGTATAACTATAATATCCTGCGGATTAAGGCTGTAGGTGTTTCCCTCAACAATGTATTTTGCGTCCCCCGCAAGGAACATATATATTTCGTAGTCATCATGCGTGTGCAGAAAAAAGTTCTCGTTTGACGGATTTTGACTCACGGTTTCTTTTGCGAAAAAGTGTAATTCGTCCATAATCTTCACCTCACATTCATTTTATCACAAATGCGCAAGATTTACAATGTTTACAGCAATATTTGTGTAGTTTTATTTTATATTTTGTGTTATTATGAAGTCAGAAAGGAGAGATTTTATGAAATACGATAAAATCAGCGGATTTTCGGACGAAATATCGGACGATATAAAAACACAGTTCGGGGTTTTAAATAAACTCGGAATAAAATATTTTGAAGTAAGGGGCGTAAGCGGAAAGAATATTTCGGAGCTTGGCGAAGATGAAGTTAAAGCGCTCAAAGCCGAGATGGACAAGTACGGCATACGGGTTTCGTCTGTCGGCTCGCCGATAGGCAAAATAAAGCTTACCGATGATTTTGACGCTCATTTTGAGACGTTTAAAAATGTTGTAAAAACAGCCAAAACTCTCGGCACAAAATACATAAGAATGTTCAGCTTTTATCATGACGGCGGAGAATGGAGCGCAAGCGAGCGTGAAGCCGTTCTTGAAAGACTGCGCAAAATGATTGCGTATGCCAAAGAGGAGGACGTTGTTCTGCTCCATGAGAATGAAAAAGAAATTTACGGCGACACGGCAGAGCGCTGTCTTGATCTTATGAAAGAACTGTACTGCGATAATTTCAAGGCGGTATTTGACCCGGCAAACTTTGTTCAGTGCGGACAGGATACAAAAGAAGCATACGATATGCTCGGCAAATATATAGAATATATGCATATAAAGGACGCAAAGTTTGCGGACGGTACCGTTACCCCGTCGGGATACGGCGACGGAAATGTGGAATATATTCTTAAAAAAGTCTTTGACGGCGGTTATGACGGATTTTTGAGCCTGGAGCCGCATCTCGGTAATTTCACGGGCTTTGCGGCGCTTGAGAATAACGATGTGGCAAAGGATTTGCCGTCGGGCGGCGAAGGTACGTTTACATTGGCGTTTAATGCATTAAATAAAATTTTGGAAAGGATTTGAGAAAAATGGAAAAGGTAAAAGTAGGTATTATCGGCTGCGGTAATATGGGATCGGAGCATGCGAAAAAGCTGACTGCGGGAATGGTTCCTGATATGGAGCTTGTTGCGGTGTGCGATATTGAACAGGAAAGACGTGACGTAATGCACGAGCTGTATCCGACCTTAAAGGTGTTTGATAAGGCAGAGGACCTTATGGACAGCGGTTTGTGCGATGCGGTTATAATAGCCGTTCCGCATTACAGCCATCCGCCGATGGTTATATATGCGCTCGAACACGGACTTAACGTTATGAGCGAAAAGCCTGCCGGTGTTTACACCAAGCAGGTCAAGAAAATGAACGAAGCCGCAAAAAAATCGGATAAGATTTTTGCGATAATGTTCAATCAGCGTACAAATCCCGTATATGTAAAATTGCGTGAAATGATACAGAGGGGCGACCTCGGACACATAAAGAGAATTACGTGGATAATCACCAACTGGTACAGATCGCAGGCGTATCATGACAGCAGTTCATGGCGCTCAACATGGAAAGGCGAGGGCGGCGGCACGCTTATAAATCAGAATCCGCATCAGCTTGACCTGTGGCAGTGGATGTTCGGTATGCCTGATAAGATATACGCAAAGGCATCATTCGGAAAGTATTACGACATCGAGGTTGAGGATGATGTTATGGCATATTTTGAATATGATAACGGCATAACGGGCGAGTATATCACATCAACCGGCGAAGCACCCGGAACAAACCGCCTTGAAATCGCCTGCGATATGGGTAAGATAGTTATTGAAGACAATAAAATGACGTTCTACAGAAACATTATATCGGAGCGTGAATTTAATAAAAACAACACAAGTCCGTTCGGTATGCCCGAATGTTGGGAGTGTAATGTTCCGGCTGATTTCTCGGGCGGAGAACAGCACGTCGGCGTGCTGAAGCATTTTGCCGATGCAATCCTTAACGGCGGCGAGCTTACCGCAAAAGGCGAGGAGGGCTTAAATTCGCTTACGATTTCAAATGCAATCCACCTAAGCGCATGGACGGGCGAAACGGTTGACGTTAAGAACTTCCCTGACGATAAGTATTACGAACTTTTACAGGAAAAAATAAAAAATTCAAAGGTGGTGAAGAATGTGCGTCATGTCACGGTAGACATATCAAACACGCACTAAAGGTTATGGATAAAAGAATAGGGGCACAGTATTATACAATACGTGATTATATAGGAACAATAAAGGATTTTGAGGCGTCGTGCAAAAAAATATCCGATATAGGATACAAGGCGGTGCAGATTTCGGGAACACCGCTTGCGGCGTCGGATATGCGCAAGGTGCTTGTTGAGTACGGACTTGAGGTTTACACTACTCACAGAGCATTTGAGGATTTTATAAAAAATCCCGAGGAAATTATGGAATATAACAGAATTCTCGGCAGCGATTTGTGCGGTGTAGGCTCAATGCCGGGCGAATACCGCAAAACCGCAAATGACTTAAGCAGGTTTATCGAGCAGGCAAACCGCATTTGTGGACTGTTCAAAAAAGAAAATATGTTTTTCGGTTATCATAACCATGATTTTGAGTTTTCAAAGGTGGACGGTAAATTGATTTTCGACCGACTTGCGGACGAAACCGACCCGGAAACATTTAATTTCATTTTTGATACGTATTGGTGTCAGGCAGGCGGAAAAAATCCCGCAAAGACTATAGAAAAGCTCGGAAAACGTGCCATGGCTCTGCACTTTAAGGATTATGCCGTGTGCCAAGACGATGTATGCAGTAAGCCGCAGATGGCGGAAATAGGCGAGGGAAACCTCGACTGGGACGATATTATTTCCGCAGCCGAAAAAGCAGGCTCACGCTGGGCGCTTGTGGAACAGGATATTTGCAGTGGCGATCCGTTTGACTCGCTTAAAATGAGTTATGATTATCTTTCAGCGAAAGGATTTTTCTGATATGAAAAACATATGCATTGCAGGATACGGCGTCATAGGTCCTATCCATGCCGCCGCAATCGAAAAAACTAAAAATGCAAAATTGTATGCCGTGTGCGACATAGACGGCGCTCGGCTCGATGCGTGCCGCGGTGAATATGATGTTAAAACATTTGCGGATTTTAATGATGTTCTCAATTGCAAAGAAATTGATGCGGTGCATATATGCACGCCGCATTATCTGCATTTTGATATGATAAAGAGTGCGCTTGAACACGGGAAAACGGTTGTTGCCGAAAAGCCTGTTGTAATGAAAAAGGAGCAGTTTTCGGAGCTTTTAAAGCTGAAAAATTCGGACAAAGTGTGCGTTGTGTTTCAGAACAGATTAAATTCGTCGGTTTTACGGCTGAAAAAGATTATAGACGAAAAAAAATACGGCGAAATCCGTACCGTAAAGGCAATACTCACATGGCACAGAACGAAGGAGTATTACCAAAGCGGTGCCTGGCGCGGCAAATGGGACACGGAGGGCGGCGGCGTTTTGATAAATCAAGCGGTGCATACGCTTGATTTGATGTCATACCTTGTCGGGGATATATCTGCCGTAAGCGCCGTTATGCATAATTTTTCCCTTTCCGATACAATCGAAACGGAGGACTCCGTAATGGCATATGTTGAATACAAGAGCGGTATAAGCGGAATGTTTTTTGCAACCAATGCGTATTCAAAAAACAGCGCTCCCGAAGTTGAAATTGTATTTGAAAACGGCGAGGTATGCTATCGTGACGGCAGATTGTTTGAAGACGGCGAACCCGTTGAAAGGGACGAGATTTTAAAAGGCGAGAAAGCATACTGGGGTACGGGGCATATAAAGCTCATATCCGATTTTTATGACAACGGTAAATTCTTTGCGCCCAAAGACGTGAAGAATACAATGGAAACGCTGTTTGCCATTTACGAAAGTGCAAAAAACGGCGGCAGACGTGTTAGAATACAGGAGGAAACATAATGAAAATGACTTTCAGATGGTACGGTGAGGACGATCCCGTTACCCTTGAAAAAATCAGACAGATACCGGGCGTGACGGGCATTGTGTCCGCAGTGTATGATATACCGGTAGGCGAGGAGTGGCAATCAGAGAGAATAGAAAAGCTGAAAAAAACGGTTGAGGACGCAGGACTGGAGCTTTCGGTAATAGAGAGCGTTCCCGTGCATGAGGATATTAAAATGGGTTGCGGCGACCGTGACAGGTATATCGAAAATTATTGCAAAACACTCAGAAATCTTGCAAAAGCAGGTATTGACTGCGTGTGCTATAACTTTATGCCCGTGTTTGACTGGACACGCTCCGACCTGGCACACAAGCTTGCGGACGGCTCAAATGCGCTTGCATATGATAATGATACCGTACTTAAAATGGATCCCGTAAACGGCGAGCTTTCGCTCCCCGGCTGGGACTCAAGCTATACAAAAGAGGATATGCGTGAGCTGTTGGAACGCTACAGCCATATTTCGGAAGAGGATTTGTGGGATAATCTGAAATACTTCCTTGACAGAGTTATAAAAACCGCCGAAGAAGTAAAGGTCAAAATGGCAATACACCCCGATGATCCGCCCTGGAGCATATTCGGACTGCCGAGAATTATAACGAATAAAAAGAATATCGAGCGTTTTCTTAAGCTGTATGACAGCCCCTATAACGGACTCGCTCTGTGCAGCGGTTCGCTCGGCGTTGATCCCGACAATGATATTATAGATATGATACATACCTTTGCGGACAAAATACATTTTGCTCACATACGGAATATAAAAATAACAGGCAAAAAATGCTTTGAAGAATCCGCTCACCTTACGGAAAGCGGTTCACTCGATATTTACGGCATAGTAAAAGCCTACTGTGACGAAAACTTTGACGGATATATCCGTCCCGACCACGGCAGAATGATTTGGGACGAAACCGGCAAACCGGGTTACGGCTTATTTGACCGTGCCCTTGGAGCAGTATATATAAACGGATTATACGAAGCTTGCAAAAAGTCGGCCGGGTAAAATTGCTCATCTCACATGTTTGCTAAAGGGACGATGCCCACATCGCCCAGCAGGTAAACATATTTAAAATTTTGCAGACACACAGCAGGGGTCGATGCTCTCATCGTCCCGATATAAAATTCTACAAACAATTAAGAAAGAAAACAAAACAATGAAATTACCTTTTGACATTAATCTCGATAAAAAAACAGCGGTTGTAACGGGCGGCGGCGGCATTTTATGCAGCAGCTTTGCCGAAGCGATTGCGCAGTGCGGTGCATCTGTTGCCGTGCTTGATTTAAACGAAGATACGGCAAAAACGGTTGCCGACAACATTGTTAAAAACGGCGGAAAGGCTATCGGCGTAAAGTGCAACGTGCTGGACAAAGCAAGCCTTGAAGCGGCTAAAAAGATTGTAAACGATACGTTCGGCAGTGTTGACATATTATTAAACGGTGCGGGCGGAAACAATCCGAAAGGCACAACAAGCCACGATTATTATGACCCTGCCGACGAAACGGCGGAGGGCGTAAAGACGTTTTTCGATCTTGACCCCGACGGCGTAAAATTCGTATTTGAGCTGAACTTTTTGGGAACGCTCTTGCCAACACAGGTTTTTGCACATGATTTAATGGGCAAGAAAGACGCTGTTATAATAAATATATCGTCAATGAATGCCTTTTGTCCGCTCACAAGAATACCTGCATACAGCGGAGCGAAAGCCGCCGTATCCAACTTCACGCAGTGGCTTGCGGTGCATTTTGCAAAAGCCGGAATACGTGTAAACGCCATTGCACCGGGATTTTTCCTCACCAATCAGAACAGAGGACTCCTGCTTGACGAAAACGGCGGATATACGGAGCGTTCAAAAAAGATTTTGTCGCAGACGCCTATGGGACGTTTCGGAACGCCCGATGAGCTTACGGGAACGCTTTTGTGGCTCTTATGCAATGAGGCGTCGGGATTTGTAAACGGAACGGTAATCCCCGTGGACGGCGGATTTTCGGCATACAGCGGAGTATAAAGGAGAATTGCAATGAGCTTTATAAACGATGATTTTATGCTTAAAAACGAAACCGCAAAGCGGCTGTATCACAGCTATGCGAAGGATATGCCGATAATCGACTATCACTGCCATTTGTCGCCGCAGATGATTGCGGAAGATTACAAATTCAAAAACGCATACGATTTGTTCCTCGGCGGAGATCATTACAAATGGCGCCTGATGCGTTCGTACGGAATTGATGAGGAGCTTATAACGGGCAACGCCGATGATTTTGAAAAATGGAAAGCTTTTGCGGCGGCTGTTCCGTATATGATAGGAAATCCGATGTACCACTGGACGCATCTTGAGCTTAAAAGATATTTCAAAACAGATACGCTCCTGTCGGCGGACAGTGCGGAAGAAATATGGAATACGGTCGGTGAATATCTCAAAAAGGACGAGTATTCGGCACAGGGACTTATAAATATGTCAAACGTAAAGGTTATCTGCACTACCGATAACCCGTATGATGATTTAAAGTATCATAAAATGCTGAAAAATTTCGGAACAAAAATACTTCCGACATTCCGCCCCGACCTTAAGGAAATAAAGAGCGATATAACGGAGCGTATGGATTATTTTGCGGAAAACGGCTGTAAGCTTTCGGATCATTCGGTGGATTGCATAAATGATGATATTATCGAAAAGCTGACGTTTTTGGGCGCAGAATATGCCAAAAGAGGCTGGACAATGCAGCTGCACATAGGCGCAATGCGCAATAATAACACCCGTATGTTTGAGAAAATCGGTGCTGACACAGGATTTGATTCGATAAACGATTTCCGTGTTGCGGAGGGACTGTCAAAACTGCTTGATAATCTGGAGAAAAAGGATTGTCTGCCGAAAACGATTTTATATACGTTAAACCCGAAGGACAACTATGTTCTCGGCTCAATGCTCGGCAATTTCCAAAAAGCGCCCGTTGCGGGCAAGATACAGTTCGGCTCGGGCTGGTGGTTCAACGATCAGCGTGACGGAATGGAAAGCCAGATGAAAGCGCTCGCAAATCTCGGATTGCTTTCAAAATTTGTCGGTATGCTTACCGACAGCCGAAGCTTTGTATCATATCCTCGCCATGAATATTTCAGACGTATTTTGTGCAATCTTATCGGCGGTTGGGTAGAAAACGGCGAATATCCCGATAATCCTGAAATCCTCAAAGAGATAATACAGGGAATTTGTTATAATAACGCAGAAAAATATTTCGGATTTTAAAAAAGAATGGGTTCGGTTTATGCCGAACCCATTCTTTTTAATACTTCAGTAATGAATTTCCACACACGGGCGGTTGACGATATTGATAAGCGTTCTCTCGGCGTGTGTATTTCCAAAATATCGGGACCTAATGAAACGCAGTCGAGTCCGTCTGCTTTTCCGCAGAATATGCCGCACTCAAGTCCGGCGTGTATCGCCTCGATTTTCGGCTCTCTGCCGTACTGCTCTTTAAATACCTCGACCATTAAATCACGCAGTTTGGAATTATCGTTGTATTCCCATGCGGGATAGTCACCGCTTATTTCGATATATCCGCCGAATGCGTCCGTGATTGCGCCGAGCCGTGTGTTCAAAAGCTCCTTTTCCGAGCCGAGTGAACTTCGCACCGAAAATGACGCTTCAAGCGCATTGTCGGTAAGTGTGAGAATGCCGAGATTGAGCGAAGTCTGCACAAGTCCGTCTATGTCACGGCTCATATTTATAACTCCGTTCGGTACGCTTATAAGAAACGAAACTATACGCCTGGCACAGCTTTTTGCTAAAACGCTCCGCTCATATTTTCCGAGCGGTTTAACCGATATTTTAATACCGCCGTCGGCGCTTTTGTATTCTTTTTTAAATATCTTTCTGTACTTTTCAATCGTTTCGGAAAAATCGCAGTCGCATACTATAACGGCTGACGAGGAAACGGGAATTGCGTTGTCTTTCAGTCCGCCGCTAAGCTCCGATATTGAAATATCGCAAAAGTTTGCAAGCTCAAAAAGCAATCTTCCCATAAGTATATCCGCATTTGCTCTGCCTTTGTTTATTTCAACTCCGCTGTGACCGCCGAAAAGACCGTCAATTGTGATTTTATATACGTTTCCCGTGCGCTTTTCGTACATTACGGGAATAACGCATTTTGTGCATGAACCGCCTGCACAGCCGACGGTAAGCACGCCCTCGTCCTCAGAGTCAATGTTCAGCATCCGGCGTCCCTTCAGGCCGGACACGTCAATGCCCATGGCCCCGTCCATGCCCGTCTCCTCGTCCACGGTGATGACCGCCTCAATGGGAGGATGGGGCAGGCTCTCGTCGTCCAGCACCGCCAGCGCCATGGCCACGGCGATGCCGTCGTCGCCGCCCAGCGTGGTCCCCTTGGCATAGACAAAATCCCCGTCGATGGCCAGATC
>CAKSPN010000055.1 GCA_934481375.1 uncultured Clostridia bacterium | reverse complement strand
GTTCCATTGTGCTTATGCAGGACGGCAAAATTTACAAAGATAATTTTAAAACCGCCAAAATAGACCTCAACGATTTTCTTGTGCAGTGCCGTGTGAACGGATTTTTCAATGTCGGCGACATTGAAACGGCTATGATAGAGGAGAACGGAAAAATATCCTTTCTTCCCAAAACTGCGGCACGCCCCGTAAATACAAAGGACCTTAATCTGCTTATAAAAGAGGAGCACACGCCCGTAACGGTAATCATTGACGGAAATCTGCTAAGCGAAAACCTTACCGCCGCAGGCTGTGACGAAAAATGGCTTTCAGGCGAACTTCAAAGGCTCAATTTAAGCACGGACGAAATATTCCTCGGAATATGCGACGATAAAAAGCTTACCGCATACAAAAAAATAACCGAAGCGCCTAAAAATGACATTTCTCAATAATCTATTGCGCAAATAATGTTTTTATGATAAAATAAAGAAAATGTGTTTTGGAGGAGAAAGATATGAAACTGCTTATAATGTCGGTAAAGGCAGGATACGGACATCACAGCGCCGCAAAGGCAATTATAGAGCGTTTTGAAAAGCATGGGCATGAATGCCGTATGCTTGATATTTTTGAATATATAAGCAAAAAGCTGGGCGATTCCATTCAGGACGGATACCTGCTTTCAACCAAATTTCTGCCGACGCCTTACGGCAAGGTGTACGGCAGACTGGATAAGAAGAACGCACCGTATGACCGATATTCGGCGCCTGTGCTTGCTTCGCACCTTGTGGCAAAAAAGCTTGAGGGATATATAAAAGAGTTTGAGCCGGATTTTGTGATAGGTACGCACAGTTTTGCCGGAATGATAATGACGGAAATGGAGGAGCTTGAAATACTCACTTGTCCGACGCTCGGCATAGTTACGGACTTTACCATACACCCGTTCTGGGAAAGCACGCTCCTTGATTATTACGTAACGCCGTCGGGGGCGCTTACATATGAAATGATGCGAAAGGGTATTCCGGAGGATAAAATACTGCCTATCGGTATCCCTGTGCGTGAACAGTTTTCCTCACGTACAGAAAAAGGTGAGGCGAGAAAAAAGCTCGGTATTCCCGATAAGCCGACGGTGCTTGTTATGAGCGGCTCGATGGGGTACGGAAACATAAAAAAGACGATAGCCGAAATGGACGATTTTGCGTATGATTTTCAGATTTTATGCGTGTGCGGTTCAAACAAAAGAATAAAAGCGGCAATAGAAAAATGCAGTTGGAAAAAAGAAATACATATTTTCGGTTTTGTGGATAACATATACGATATGATGGACGCGGCGGACATTATTGTGACAAAGCCTGGCGGACTCACAACCTCCGAGGCTTTTGCCAAAGGCGTGCCGATAATTACGGTCAATCCTCTGCCGGGTCAGGAGGACAGAAACGAGGACTTTTTGGTAAACAGCGGCGCGGCGATAATGGTAAACAAGCGCTACGGCATATCGGAGGCGCTGTATCAGGTGCTCAACTGCCCGTGGCGGATTAAGCTTATGGAGGAAAGTGTGCGACATATAGGAAAACCCAATGCCGCAGAGGATTTGTATCAGTTTGTGCTCAAAAAGGTTTCGGAAAACTCTACAGGGATTGAAAAGTCGGAGCCTGTCATATAATTTAAAATCCCGGCATCGGACTTAAAATCAAACACAAGGCGGCGGCTTACAAGCTCCTGGTATGACGGGGAGTGTGAGCCGCCGTATTTTACATCGCCTGAGAGCGGATGTCCTATATGCGCAAACTGCGCACGTATCTGATGCGTGCGCCCCGTAAGCAGTTCAACCTCGACAAGCGAATGTTTTTCATTTTCGCCGATTACGGTATATTTTAATTTTACGGGTTTTGCGCCGTCCGACGGAGTGTCCGATACGGACACTCTTTTATCAAGGCGTGTGAGATAGGCGGACAGCGTGCCGTTTTTTTTCATATGTCCCTCCGCAACACACAGATAAAATTTGCGTATTTCACGGTTCTTGATTTTTTCGTTTATGATCCGCAATGCCTCCGCATTCTTTGCGGCAATAATAAGTCCCGATGTGTTTTTGTCAAGGCGGTTGCACAGAGCGGGAGCAAAGCTTTGCTCCGATTCGGGACGGTATTCGCCCTTTTCATAGAGATAGCTTTGTATCTCCGCTATGAGCGTGCGCTTTTCGCCTTTGTCGTCAGTATGCACGGAAATACCGCTCGGCTTGTTCACTATAATGAGGTTTTCGTCCTCATATACAATGTCAAGGCGGTGGCTTATAGGAATAAATTTTTTTCCGCCGCCGAAAAATTGATCATTGAAATACAGGTTTAAAACATCGCCCTCGTTAAGAAATACACCGCCGTCCTTAACGTGTTTTCCGTTTATGCGGACACAGTTTTTCCTAAGTCCCTTATATAGCATACTTTTGGGCAGAAGCGGCATAAATTTGGTCAGAAATTTATCCAGTCGTTGTCCGCAGTCGTTTTTGTTTATTGTGATTTCACGCATATTTTTTACCGCCTGTCAAGTGTTATTAAATTTATTTTAACATACTGTGTGAAAATATACAAGATTTACTTGCTTAATTCATAAAAATGAAGTATAATAGTCTTTATGGGCGGAGGGTTAGTATGACAATTGCTGAAATTTTACTTATAGGGGTCGCTCTGAGCATGGACGCATTCGCAGTCTGCCTTTCGAGCGGAATGGCATATACAAATCTAAACGGCGCAAAAAAGCTTTCATTACCGATAGCGTTCGGCATATTTCAGGGGATAATGCCGATCGGCGGATATTATCTGGGAAGCTTGTTTGCGGAGCTGATAGACAGGTTTTCGGGACCGGTCGCACTCATCATACTCGGCGTGATAGGAATAAATATGATACGTGAGGGATTGTCGCCCGAAACGGAGCAAATGGAAAAAAAGCTTACGTTTAAGGTATTATTGCTGCAGGCGGTAGCGACAAGCATAGACGCCTTTGCGGTGGGAGTATCGTTTGCGGCGGGACGTGCGCCGATATTTACAGCCGCACCGCTTATAGCCGCAACAACATTTATATTAAGTACGGCGGCAATGCTTATCGGCGGAAAAGTGGGCGAAAAACTCGGCAGTCGTGCGGAAATACTCGGCGGAGTAATACTTTTGATAATCGGAATAAAGGCAATGTTTTAAAAAAGTTTACAATATACGTATTGTATAAGCATTGTATTTGTGATAAAATAGAAATAATTTATTCAGCTAAATTCGCCTGACGGCGGGCTAAATGTACTTACATACGCTAAATTGCTTCGCAGCTGAATAGACCTTGAGGTCAGTTGTATTGCAAATTTAATTTTGCTGAAAAAGTCAGCATAGAATAAATTTATATAATGTTTAAGGAGTGCAGAATAAATGGGATTTTTGGGATTTGGAAACTATAATAAACCGGGAAAGGGCGTTTCAAAGGACGAGCCGGAAAAGAAAGGCTTTTTCCTTTACTGGGATATAGTATTTCATAAATTTACAAAAATATTGGGGGCGAACACCCTCTATACGCTCACGTCCATTATTTGGCTTGCGTTTTTGGCAGTGATATACGTGCCTATGATGATAAACGCCTCGCCCGATGATGTTGTGGGACTTTTCTCAAAGCTGGGGCAGGAAATAGATGCCGACGGTGCGTCGGGACTTTTACGGCTCGTGTACATAAACGGCGCATTTCTGATATTTAACTTTTTCGGAAGCGGTCCTGTTTCGGCATCGTATGCGTATATAGTGCGGTGCTTTTCAAACAGACAGCACGTGTGGATATTTTCCGACGGTTGGGACAAGTTTAAGGAAAATCTGAAACAGTCCGTTGTTGTGCTTTTGATAAATACCGTTGTGTTGTTTGCCGGCGGTGTGGCAATCAAATTTTATTATGCGCTTGCCGCATCGGGACAGATCGTGTTTGCGGCGCTTTTGTATGTAATGGTAGTTCTGCTTATAGTATTTACATGGATGCAGTTCTACATATATCAGCTTATGGTAACGGTTGAATGTACAATAAAACAGCTTTATAAAAATGCCGCAATTGTTGCGGTCACAAGACTGCCGATGAATATATTGCTTACCGTTATTGTCGGAGCAGTGTCGCTGCTCCCGTATATGATTACGTCAAAATTCCTTACAGTATTGCTCTTTTCGGGCATAATAGGAATGTTCTTTACAAGATTTTTGATAGAATTTTATGCCGCAAGAACCGTGAAAAAACTTGTGCTGAATACGGCTGAAGGTACGGAAAGCGATACTGAAGAAAAGGTATTTGACGACGATTTGGCAAAGAAGATAAAGAAGGAAGAAAACAAATGATACTCGGAGAATATGATGCCGCCGTTATAGGCGGAGGACACGCCGGCGCTGAGGCGGCGCTTGCCTGTGCAAGACTCGGCGTGAAAACGGTTATGTTTTCGGTAAGCCTTGACGCTATAGGAAATCTGCCGTGCAATCCGAGCATAGGCGGAACGGCAAAAGGACATCTTGTGCGTGAGATAGACGCTTTGGGCGGTGAAATGGGAAAAGCCGCAGACAAAACGTTTATACAGAGCAAAATGCTTAACCGAGGCAAAGGTCCTGCGGTACACTCGCTGAGAGCGCAGATAGACAGGAGCGCATATCATACGGAAATGAAAAAACGTCTGGAAATGCAGGAAAATCTGGATATAAAACAGGCGGAAATCGTGGAAGTAAAGACCGAAAACGGCAAAGTGAGCGGTGTTGTAACGCAGACGGGTGCAGAGTATACGGCAAAAGCAGTTATAATCGCAACCGGCACATATCTGAGAGGAAAAATCCTTATCGGCAGTTACTCCAAGGAGAGCGGTCCCGACGGAATGTTTCCCGCAAATATGCTCAGCGAAAATTTGAAAAAAATCGGCGTCGAACTGCGCCGTTTCAAGACGGGAACACCGGCAAGAATACATGCCGATTCTCTCGATTATGACAAAATGGAGCTTGAAACGGGCGACGAGCGCATAACTCCGTTTTCTTTTGAAAGCGGTGAGATAAAAAAAGAACAGGTTCCGTGCTATCTTGTGTACACAAACGAGAACACGCATAAAATTATTACGGATAATCTCGAACGCTCCGCAATGTACGGCGGATATGTGGAGGGGATAGGTCCGAGGTACTGTCCGTCCATAGAGGACAAGGTTATGCGTTTTAAGGGGAAGCCGAGACATCAGCTTTTTATTGAGCCTATGGGACTTGATACAAAGGAAATGTACGCACAGGGCTTTTCAACAAGCTTGCCGAAATAATGCGCAGTGCGTATGCTATAGAATATGATTGCTGTGACCCTTTGCAGTTATACGCAACGCTTGAATTTAAAAATATTTCGGGACTGTACGGCGCAGGGCAGTTCAATGGCACGTCGGGATATGAAGAAGCCGGAGCGCAGGGACTTATTGCCGGAATAAACGCCGCCCTGAAACTGAAAGGTGAGGAACCGCTTATATTGAGCCGTTCCGACGGATATATCGGCACGCTGATAGACGATCTCGTAACAAAGGGTACGAATGAGCCGTACAGAATGATGACGTCAAGAAGTGAGTACAGACTGCTTTTAAGACAGGATAATGCAGACGAACGGCTCACACCGTTCGGTCACAGAGTGGGACTTATAAGCGATGAAAGGTATGAAAAGCTTCAAAAAAAGCTGTCTGATATTGAAAATGAAATACAGCGTATAAATTCTGCGGTTGTACCGCCGTCAAAGGCAAATCCACTACTTGAACAATACAATTCAACGCCTGTTAAAACGGGCATAACGCTCGGCGATTTGCTGAAAAGACCGGAGCTTGACTATGAAAAGCTTGCCCCGATTGACGAAAACCGACCCGAACTGCCGTATGAGGTATGCGAGGAGGCGGAAATCAAGATAAAGTATAAAGGCTATATCGACCGCCAGCTAAGCCAGGTAGAGCAGTTCAAAAAAATGGAGCGCAAGCTCCTGCCCGAAAATCAGGACTACAGCGAAATCTACGGCTTGCGCCTTGAGGCACGCCAAAAGCTTAACAAAGTACAGCCAAAATCTCTCGGACAGGCATCACGTATTTCAGGTGTTTCTCCGGCGGATTTGTCTGTATTAATAATCTGGCTCGAAAGCCTGCGCCGAAAATAAGCTGCGCATCTCGCTATTTATCGTTTCTCGGAGTATCTGCATACGCCGTCGAAACTCAAAACAACAATCTGCTGCTTCTTTTCGGTGCAGTGGAATAAGGAAAATAAGCTGCGCATCTCACTGTTTATCGTTTCTCGGAGTACCAAAACAGCGAAAATAAGCGGGCATATCCTCAATAAATTTCACGGAGAATTATTATGGAAGAAAAGTTTATGTATGAGGCAATAAAGCAGGCAAAAAAAGCATACAAACTCGGTGAAATGCCTGTGGGAGCGGTTGTTGTGCGGAACGGTGAAATCATCTCGCGGGGGTACAACCGCCGTGAAACAAAGAAGAACGCATTATTGCATGCCGAAATTATTGCGATAGACCGTGCGTGCAGAAAACTCGGCGGCTGGCGTTTGCCTGATTGTGAATTATATGTAACGCTTGAACCGTGTCCGATGTGTGCCGGGGCGATACTCAATGCACGCATAGACAAGGTGTATTTCGGCGCATACGATAAAAAATCCGGCTGTGCGGGGTCGGCATTGGATATTTTGGGAATGAATTTATGCAATTACACGGCGGAAACGGAGGGCGGTGTGTGTATGGAGGAATGTACCGCTCTATTAAAAGATTTTTTTCGTGAATTAAGGAAAGGCAGAAAATGGCATTGATTTTTTTATGATATTGCGTTATAATTAACATAAATCAGCAAGGCACGCAATGCGTGCCGGAATGGAGAAGGATATGAAAAAGATAACAGCATTTTTATTGGCGGCGTCGGTTATGCTCTCAACGGGCGCATATGCCGAAATGTTTTACGATACAAAAGGACACTGGGCAGAACAGGCGATAGACGAGCTTGCTCAAAAGAATATAATAAACGGAGTAGAAGACGGATATTTTGCCCCCGACAGCGTTGTAACGAGAGCGCAGTATCTGAAAATGATAATGGGCGTTACGGGCATAGCTCCCGAAGAATGTAGCGCCGAGGGCTGTCTTGACGTTACTCCGCAGGTGTGGTACAGCTCATACCTTAACGGCGCAATGGTAAAAGGACTTATTCCAAAAGAAATGATTGCGTCATACGACAGCAGTGTAGTGGACGGTACTGTAAAATATACCGGTGCTTTTAACGGCGATACTCCCATAACAAGAGAGGAAATGGCTTTTATCACAATGAGTATGTATCAGTACATATTAAATGCGAATACAATGAAAACGCTTGCACCCGAACAGGAGATTGAATTTGAGGACAGCGATACAATAACCCCCTGGGCGGTTACGGGCGTTAAGCTTGCGGCGGCAAACGGCATAATAAAGGGAAATGACGGCAGATTTGACCCGACAGGCAAAACAACAAGAGCGCAGGCGGCGGCAGTTATATTAAGAGTAATGAATAAGCTTCAGGCGGAAGGCTGAGCGGAAACGGAGATTATTAAAAATGTTCAGTAAAAAAATGATAAGAATTATTTGCATAGTAGTAGCGATAGCTATGATTGTACCCACGGCAATAATAACCGTAATGAGCATTATGGGTATGATGTAACCATTGACAATCACGCTTTGGCGTGATATAATGCGCAAAGTGCAACTGATTGCATAAATTTAAGGGGGAACTTTAAAATGAACATTTTGCTTTTATCGGTGTCGATGCTTTCCGTATTGGTGCAGGACATTGTATTTAATATAGCCGGCAAGGAAAAATTAAAATCCGGAGGCAGTGTGTATGCCTTTAACTGCATTATGTTTGCGGTGTGTACATTGTTGTTTACAGTTTTGTCAATCGGCAGCGGCGTATCGCTTTACAGTGTAATTATGGGTGTAATATTCGGTATAACGGGAGTATTTATGTATTCGTGCAGAATAAAAGCCTTTGCGGAAGGCCCCATGCATATAACGGCGTTGATTATAACGGCATCAATGATTATACCGGCGCTGTCGGGCGTATTTTTGTACGGGGAAAAGCTCAGCGTTATGAAAGCGCTGTCAATGGCGCTTCTGATAGGGTTTATTACACTTGGCGCAAAGAGCGGTGAAAAGGGGAAAAAGATGAATTTAAAATGGATTATCGCTTGTGCGGTATCGTTTTTTGCGCAGGGAGCCATAGGGGTAATGCAGAAAATTCACCAAAGCTCGGTACATAAAGATGAACTTTTTCCGTTTCTTGCATGTTCGTTTGCGGTGTCGCTTATGTACTCCGCATTTGCGGCAAAAAAGGGGGGAATGCAGAAGTTTGAAAAAGCAACCGTTATTTTTGCTCTTGTGTGCGGAGTTTGTACGTTTACAATGAATTATCTGAATTTAAAATTATCAGGAATTATTCCTAGCCAGATATTTTTCCCTGTTGTGAACGGCGGCCCCGTGATATTAACCTCGCTGTGTTCAGTTATTCTTTTTAAAGAAAAGCTAACGGTGCGTCAGACTGTGGGAATGGCGGGCGGAATATTATCGCTTATAGGCGTTTGCTTGCTGTAATATCAAAAAAACGGAATGGATTTATCCATTCCGTTTTCTTTGGTAGCGGTAACTAGATTCGAACTAGTGACACTGCGGGTATGAACCGCATGCTCTAGCCAACTGAGCTATACCGCCGTACAACGTTTACTATTATACTCGATTTTTGCGGCTTTGTCAACACTTTTTTTGAAAAATTTGCTTTTTTTATTTATAAGCTAATTTTCTGCAGCAAAATTGATTATGGGATTGTAATAAAAATACAGTATTAAGCGGAGAAATAAGTTCTTTGGGGGCATAATGATGAAAAATGTGTAAAAATGTAAAAAAATCTTGACAAGAAAACAAAAAATGATAAAATATATATTATGCATCACAAGGAGGGTTAGCAATGAAGAATGATATAATGCTTGTCGTTGCGGTAACAGCACCGGTGGCTATAATATGTATTATCGTATTTTTATTAAATGTGGTCTTTCC
>CAKSPN010000054.1 GCA_934481375.1 uncultured Clostridia bacterium | reverse complement strand
ATTTTACTGCGCATAATTTCATAGTGTTTGCCGTGTCCGTAATTCGCCATTTCAATCACCCCCTTGAATATATTTTTAAAACCGTAATGCGTTACGTATCATAATAAAAATTCAACATGAAAATGTTGGATTGTCAATATTTCGGAGCAAATTTTTATCACAGGATAAAAATACATCTGGACAATCACAATCGGCGGATGTATAATATATTTATAAGCATAACGGTTACTTCGGAAAGGAAGAAATATATGAAACGAAGAATAATTAATATAGATAAAGACAAGTGCGACGGCTGCGGCTTATGCGTTCAGGCGTGCCACGAGGGCGCTATCGTCCTCAAAGACGGCAAAGCGGAGCTTATGCGTGACGATTACTGCGACGGCTTGGGGGATTGTCTGCCCGTATGTCCCGCCGGAGCGATAACGTTTATCGAGCGTGAGGCGGCGGAATATGACGCCGCGGCTGTGGAGGAAAACAAAAAGCACAGGAATATTCCCCTTACGGGAGGGTGTCCCGGAAGCCGTGCAATGGCGATAGACAGGGATATTACCGACGTCGTAACTGCATACAATCCGTCACAGCTGCGCCAATGGCCCGTACAGATAAAGCTTGTGCCGATAAACGCACAATATTTCGACGGCGCCGATTTGCTTGTAGCTGCAGACTGTACTGCATATGCATACGGCAATTTTCATAACGAAATAATGCGCAAAAAAATTACGGTTATCGGCTGTCCCAAGCTTGACAGTGTGGACTATACCGAAAAGCTTACGGCGATTATTTCGGAAAACGATATAAAAAGCCTTATGGTTGTGAAAATGGAAGTTCCCTGCTGTAAGGGAATAGAAAATGCGGCTGTCACTGCACTTAAAAACAGCGGTAAGTTCATTCCGTGGCAGGTAATAACGATTTCCACGGACGGGAAAATAATTTAAGCAAAAAGCGCTCCTTCTTTGAAGGAGCGCTTTTTTGCCGGAACTTCTGATTTTTTCATACAGTAGTTTTGAAAAAAGTGATATATCACTTTTTGCTTATTTTTTAATTAAATCCATTATCGTTTCGCTGTAATCCTCAAATGTGGAGGTGAAAATATAATTCATCACCATTATCTCCTGCGGATTATACTTTTCAACAACATCTTTTATTCCGCCTCTGTAGGCTCTCGGGTCAAGCAGAATAATTCTTTCATAATTGTTCGTAAGCCACGATACAAACGCATTCGTGTACGAGTCCTTTATAATAAGAATTGTCTTTCCGTTGCGCACATTTGCATTGTCTATCACCGACAATTGATGATCTCCCGAAAGGAAAACGCTGTAATTCTTTTTATCCGCATCAAACAGCTTGCCGTCATAGGAGATGGGCTTGCCGTCCTCAAAGCCGTAATGCTTTATCGTAACCTTGCCGTTCGGGTCGGTATCGTACCATTCCACCGTATCGGGCGAAAGGCTCGGCGTATCTGCCTGAGCATAAAGCGAACCGTAAAAATCGTTTATCGTATGCTTTTTCAGTCCGTCGGGAACTATGTTCTCAAATTCTTCCAATCGGAACGGGTCGTCTTTTTTCTCTGTCTTTATCTCATAATTGCTGTCACCCGATGCGGATTTCAGAAAAGCACAATAGCCGTAATACGCACCCATAACCGTCCAGTGGTGGTCGGTGCGGAAATACAGGTACTTGTCCTTGTTTTCCTTAAGCATATCGTATGCGTCAACTTTATTTATGCGCTCATCGGAGTGCGTGTAAATATAATCTATCGTTTCCTTTTGGCTGTCCTGTATGTTGGCATACACAGGCTCGCAAAATGTGAGTTGTGTCGGAACGAGCATACTGTATATCTTCTTGTCCTTAAATTCATCGGCAAGCGTATTCAGCATCTGCACATATTTTTTCTCGGCAGACGGATTTTTTATAAACACCTCCATAACGGTGTCATGGCTTACAAGCAGGCTCGATTTCTGCGAAACCGACGTTCCTATATCCTTGTTTGTCGGAACTATTTTCCCTAAACTGCTGTCAATGCCCTTTGCACGTGCTATGCGCCCTGCCGTGCTTATAAGCGCCGACCGCAGCCACATATTATCGCCGAGAAATTCCTCAAAGTTGCTTGCAATCTCCCCCGAGCTTAACGTTTCCGCAGTTATCGGCATAAGCGTGGCAGGCGTTCTGTTTTCGCTTAAAACGCTGTCTGGGTCGCCGGGAAGCGCAACCACAGCCGCACCGCACAAAAGAGCGGCACAGAATATCGCTAATATGATTTTATTTTTCATATTCGTTTACCTCCCGTCAAAATCTGAAATACAAAAACGGATTATACGTTTGTCCCGCAAGCAGGATAAAGCAAGCCGTAAGTCCTGCCGCAACAAGCAGCGGCTCAATAACAAGTGCAAATTTTTTGTGTCTGCGGCAGATGTGATTGAATATCATCGCAGGCAGCGGCGTCGACGCCAGCACGCACACTATTATCAGCCACAAATTTGAATAAAGCGTTGTTATCGTTACAAGGTCATAGAGCGAGTTTCCTATGCCGAATGCATTCTTAAACCACCCTGCCAGTGCGGCTGTGTCGGTGTAATAGAACAGCGCCCAGCCTACAAGCACCGCAAACATTGTGTATATATAGCAAATCGGGCGTGGGAGCCTTTGCAGAAAATGCCTGAAAGAATTTTTTTCTATAAAAAGCATTATTCCGTAGAAAAGTCCCCAGCCGATAAAATTCCAGCTTGCTCCGTGCCAAAGTCCCGTAAGCATCCATACCACAAACAGGTTTCGTGTCGCTCTGTATCGGTTTCCGCCGAGCGGAATATACACGTAATCTCTGAAAAACGAACTGAGCGATATATGCCATCTGCGCCAGAAATCCGTAACGCTCTTTGAAATGTACGGATAATTAAAATTTTCGCAGAAATGAAAGCCGAACATTCTGCCCAGACCTATCGCCATATCGGAATAGCTTGAAAAGTCAAAATAAATCTGAAATGCATACATTAGTATTCCGAGCCATGAGGACGCCACCGAAAGCCGTGCGGAGTCCAGAAGCAATGATGCGGCACTGCCGGCATAATTTGCAATGATAACCTTTTTGCACAGTCCCACAGTAAACCGCTTTGCACCGCAGGCAAAATCGTCAATGCTTGTATGGCGGTTGTCAAGCTCACGGGCAATATCCGTGTACCGCACTATAGGCCCTGCCACAAGCTGCGGAAACATCGACACATACGCCGCAAATTTTATAACCGATTTTTGCACACGTGTTTTGCCGTTATAGACGTCTATTATATAGGAAAGTATCTGAAACGTATAAAATGAAATTCCTATCGGCAGAGCGATGTTCGGGTCGGGAATACTCATTCCCAAAAGCGAGTTGATGTTTGCAACGGCAAATCCGGCGTACTTAAATACACCCAAAAATGCCAGGTTAAGCGCCACATCGCATATAAACACCGCCTTTGCGGCAGGCCGTGCATAGAATTTGTCTATTATACGACCGAATATATAATTTATCAAAATGCTTGCCATAAACAGCAACACATAAACAGGTTCACCCCAAGCGTAAAAAAACAGCGAGGATATTACCAGGATTACGTTTTTGTATACTATGTTTTTTGAAAGGTTGTACAACACAAGAACTATCGGCAAAAACACGCATAAAAACATAAAGCCGGAAAAAACCACCTTAAAGCCCCCTTTTAACACACATATCGCTATTATATAACAAATCTGCGAATGTGTCAAGCAGTGAAATGACAGGATTTTTGCGGATTTGCTGTGACCCCTGCAAATCCGCAATATTCCCTCTCAGTCACGTGTGTAAGATTGTTTTCGGAGTTTTATATTCAAAAAGGACTTAATTCTGTTTACACGATTAAGTCCTTTATACTATGTTTGGCAACAATACGGAACGTTTTTTTATTTATCGGCGTTCTTATGTAAATTTATTTTGCACCTTTATTTTTGCGAAACGAAAAATATAAATCACCTCTGTCACCGTATAAATTGGCAAAATAAAAAGTGTGCAGACAATCGCTGTCCGCACACCGAAAAATGCAAACCCCGATTGCTGTCACACAAACCTAATCAGAATTGAGTATATTCTTGCACACTCTAACTGGTGGAATTTGCACTTTTGCCTATCCAACGTTAAAGCATGCAAAAAATACAGGTTTCTCTTGTAAGCCTAATACCAATTCATTATTTAATTAAGTTTATGTGACAATAATATAATATCACACTTTTCCGCTTTTATCAATATGTTTTATCAAACATTAATAAAAAAGTGTGCAGACAATCGCTGTCCGCACACCGAAAAATGCAAACCCCGATTGTTGTCACACAAATTATCTTTATACTTTTCAAACTATACAATGAAAGTATGCGAAAATGGAGCATGCATTTTTACCCATAGTAAAAACACACACTTTCATAATATTAAGTTTGAAAAGATTATTTATAAAAAAAATAATTTATGTGACTGTATCAGTATATCACACTTTTCTGCTTTTATCAATATGTTTTATCAAATATTAATAAAAAAGTGTGCAGACAATCGCTGTCCGCACACCGAAAAATGCAAACCCCGATTGTTGTCACACAATTCTCAACAAAATTCGGATACTCTCCTATATGCCAAGTGGAATTTGCACTTTTGCCTATTCAAACTTAGCATACGAAAAAAAGAGTATATTATCCCTACGAAAATAGAGAGTTATCGCCTGAAATTGTTGATTGAATTATGTGACTGTATCAGTATATCACACTTTTCCGCTTTTATCAATATGTTTTATCAAATATTAGTAAAATAAAAACTCACGATTTGGGTATGCAAATTTCATATTTCTCCATATGTAATGCTTGCAATTCTATTTTATATGTGCTAAACTATTTATGTCTATGTTTTTCTTTTTTCATAGATACGTTCCTCCTATGTGTTTCTTTCTTGACCGGCAGGTCTTCTTTATTATAACACATAGGAGGAATTTTTGTTTATCGATTGACCTTTTTGGTTTTCTTCATACAAAAATCAGAGCAAACGATATATCGCTTGCTCTGACGCGGCTTTCGTGTTCATTACAGATAACAGGCACATCAATTACCTGTTCCTGTTCAGCTTATTGTATGTCAAATGCAAAAATATGCGCTTGAGCGCTTCCGTATGTTGTCCAAAGCAATTCCGAAAAATATGTATTTTTAGGAATAAGTCTTATAGCCGTGGTATCTCTGTTTATATTCCCTGTTATCATTCTATGATGATTTAAATCCGTGTAATATACTTCTTCCCATTTTCCGTCATCATTGATAACCTCAACAGAAAACTCTTTCAGCATACATTTCGGAAATCCAAATGTTGTATGATTATAGTCACTGCGTCTAAACAGAGTTGCCGATATATTCAGCGCATCAGGATTGCCATCCGTATATTCACGGTCAAGATCACTGTCTACAATCAGCCTGAATGATGTTATATGCTGCTTTTCGTCAAAGGTATATGTGATTGGTCTTCCGCATATTCCCCAATATCCGTTATCATTTCCCCATATTTTTCGGTCAACACCGTTTTGAATAGCGGAAACATCGCCGTAATCTGCACTCAGACTTGCCTTTTGAGTAAGTTCAGGCATTTTCCTGCTGAATTTTGGAAGGAAACAGTCATCATCCAAAAGGCGTTTTTGCAACTCATTTATGTGTGCTGAAACGTCCGACGGCAATATACCGTACTCAACCGCAAGCGCAGCCGCAGTTCCGACTGCCTGTCCGATAACACCGCAGGTAGCCATCACTCTTGTTGTGCTGAATGCAAGATGTGAAGCACTTATATTTCTTCCTGCAAACATAAGATTCCTTATATTTTTAGAATATAGGCTCCTGTATGGTATTCCGTATGGTTCATTAAGCCTTACCTTTTGAAGATGACCTCCGTCCTCGCCATCCATCCAAAAGCCGCCCGGCAAATGATTGTCCATCTGCCACCCACCGTATGCAACAGTGTCACTCGGTATTTTTCCGTTCATAACATCATCTTGCGTCATAATATAATCGCCAACATATCTTCGGCTCTCACGCTTTCCGGGCAAAAAGCCAATCCAATCAAGCTCCCAATTATCTGCGCCGTGGTCGCCCTTATTCTTTATGTGATTCCAGACTCCAAACGCAATTTTTAATAGTTCATCTCGAATTTCTTCAGTGTTATGTATTGAATCCTGCTCTCCGCCAAGCTCTATCCAATAGAAATTTGTATTTATTTTTTCAAGACAGTCATGCGGTTTGTTTTTCATTTCCTCATCTGTATTGAAAACATAAGCCCATTTGGGCGGAATAAAATCAATTTTTCTGTCAGTTTCATGCGCCTGTATCATAAGGCTCATACCCATAGTTTTTCTATCTGCAGTATCAAGAGCCAAACTCTCGCCAAATGTTTTTTTATCCTCTCTTCCGAGCATATACTCCGCACCGATAAGCTCCGCAAGTATGCTGTCTCCGGAACAATCAGCAAATATTTTCGCATTAACCTCATGCCATGTATAAGTTGTAAGCTGAAAACCTGTCACCGTCTTTATAGTTTTATCGTCCGTAATCGCATCGCAACACGCACAGTTAAGCAACAGCTCTATATTTTCTTCAAATTTAACCTTTTCATAAAGAATTGAATCCCAAATTGAGAAATTTCTCGAAGGATTTCTATACATATTCTCAAGTAATATTTCTTCCATTATGCCTGTTTCCTGCAGGTTTCTGACACGGCTGCCCGCACCGGACACCCACATTCTGATTTCCGATGATGAATTTCCTCCGAGAACAGGTCTGTCTTGCATGAGTACAACCTTTGCACCATGCCTTGCCGCAGAAATTGCAGTAAGTATACCGCCGAGTCCTCCTCCGACAACACACAAATCACAATCATGTTTAACCGTTTTAAGTATATTTTTCAACATATCAGTTCTCCTTAATCAAACTCAATATCATCTATTATTCCTAAATCCCAGCACAGTCTTGACTGTACATATTTATCCCTTATATCCTTCGATGCTTTAAATGTCATCGGAAGTATTGCTTTATCAATTCCTATTTCATCACAAGTTTTTGGTGCGCCGATAGAATTCAGAATTCTTTCTATTTCCGCTGCCGACGGAACCTCTTCATTTATAATTTTTATAATTTCAGCCCAATTATCAATGATTTTATCAAGTCTTGCCCTGTGCTTTTCAACGCTGTATTTTTGCTCTTTCTTTTCAAGCTCTATCATCGCAGCTGCGCCGCCGCCGACAAATTCAGCAAGTGATTTATTCCATTTTTCAATATCAAAATTCTTGACATATGCAAGAGCCTTTTCTTTATCGGGCGAATATTTTTTCAGTTTCTCATACACCTGTGCAGCAACCAGTGTACCTATATCACATTGTATTCCGTGCAGATCTGTTTTTGTGCCGAACGCAAGGCCTCTCATATCCCATATATGCGAAATATAGTGTTCCACACCGGATGCAGGCCTTGAAATCCCCGCATACTCCATTGCCATTCCGCCCATAATCAAACCGTCAAAAACCGCTTTGACAGCCTTCTGCTCTCTTTTTAAAACACCATCCGCATTATCAATACACTTTTTCAGTGCCGTTCTCACTAAATCCGCAACATATTCGCAATAATATTCTCCGATGAGCAGATGTGCAATACGCCATTCGCAAATACTTATATATTTTGCAAGCATATCGCCGAGTCCTGACTGAATCATTCTTATCGGGGCATTTTTTAAAATATCAGTATCGCCGATGATAACATCCGGGCATCTGCTGCTTAATGAAATCTTTAGTCCGTCAACATCCATTGATGAAGCAGCAGAGGCATATCCGTCCATCGAAGGAGCGGTTGCAACAATGATGTACGGATTTTTTGTGAGCCTGCTTAAAATTTTGCCTATATCATTTATCACTCCCGAACCAACTGCAATAATTAAATCACAGTCACTATCATAATGCATCATTACCGAGCCAACGCTTTTTTCGTCAGGCTTGACTTCACCGCCGCCAAACACATATTCCGAATAACTTATTCCGTCCTTATGTAAAATCTGCGATACCCTTTCGCCCGCCTCTTTATATGTATTCATATCCGCCAAAATAAACGGTTTTGATGAATTAAAAAACTTTATAAATTCTGATATTTTTTCCACCGCACCGGGTTCGGAAACAACTTTTTTGACCGATGTTTTATGTATTTTTCCGCAACTGCAAACTTCACTCATATCAAATCACTCCTTTGCTTTTATATATTTTTAATATCAAATTCCATGCATACGGGATAATGGTCGGATAAATATATGCCCTCATCGCAATCATCCCATATGTACACAGATTTTACACTGTTTTTTATCGATTTGGTTGCAAAAATATAATCTATTTTAACAGCCTTTTTCCCCCAATTATGAAAGGTTGCGGCTATTTTATCAGTAACCTCGTAAACCATTCCCGCACGGTGAACAAAACTATTTATGCCATCGCCGTAACCTTTCCACACACATCTGATGTTAAATGTAACAACCTTTAAATCTTTGTCCATTTCCTTTCCTCCTCGTTAATTTAATTAAATATGCTTCTATTAAATTATGTTTAAATAATACCCCCTGTATATTTGTAATTTCTCGAGGACCCATCTAATTCTTTATATATAAAATTCAGGAACACACTCGAAAATCTTGACAATCTTGCTCCATTCATGATATAATATTCATAATGTTTCAAATTTCGCACTATATTGCATATATAATGCACAGTTTTTGAATTTGTATGTGAACTTTCATTTCAATATTTAAATATACGGAGGATAATCATGCCATTCTATGAAAGAGAAAAAGAACTTTTAGCTACCATCGAAAAGTCGGATTTTGTATCAACAAAAGTCCTTTTGAAAACTCAATATACAAGCATCTCCACCCTGCGCCGTGACCTCATAAAGCTTGAAGAAAGAGGACTTATTATACGCACCAAAGGCGGTGTTATGGCCGTAAAAAAATCCCCCGATGACAGAATTGCATTTTTTCTCCGTGAAAGCGAAAATCTCCCCGAAAAGAAGCTTATTGCTCAAAAAGC
>CAKSPN010000053.1 GCA_934481375.1 uncultured Clostridia bacterium | reverse complement strand
GCTCAAGAGCACCCTTTACTCCGCCGGTATCGCCAAGATCGAGATCGAAAGAGATAACGCAAAGGTCAAGATCAACATTCACTGCTCCCGTCCCGGTGTCATCATCGGCAAGGGCGGTCAGGACATCGAAAAGCTCCGTCTTGACATATACCTTGTGAAATTATTTTCAAACGACAGCCAAACCTTTCCATTGCCTATCATTGCAAGGCACATTACATATCCGTAAAGCACTGCCGACGGAGTTTTTGCCGAAACCGCAAAACCCTTGCCGAAGCTGAGATACGCCTGCGGTACAAACAGCACAAGCGCCGCCGCAAGGAGCGGTATTCTGTACTTTACAAGCTTATTTTGCACGCTTTCGTTTGAAAACACAAAATACCCCAAAAGAAACAGCAATAGATAAAATAAATTCCGAAATACCTCTACCACGTTAAGCACCTGCGCCGCAAAATACAGCGGTATTACGAACAGGATAATAACCCATATGTTTATATTTTCGCATTTTTCCATAAATTTTTGATGTTTTTCAAGCTTTTTAAATGTCAGAAAAACAAGTGAGATTGCATAAAGTTCAAGCAAAAACCACGTATGACCCAATCCGATCAGGTACATAATCAGCAAAAGCACAGGTTTCGGTACTGCCGCAAAATCGTTCCAGCCGCCGCCTATCTGAAATGAGAAAGCGGCTGTCGGTATCGAAAATATCAGTGTATACGCAATAAAAGGCAGCAAAAGCCTTTTTGTGCGCTCTTTTGCAAATTCCTTAGCCGTTCTTCGCTTAAGCGACTCCCTTGCACTCATACCTGCAAGAATAAACAAAAGCGCCATAAACCACGGATACACAAAATACCCGATTAAGTCCATTGCAGGAATACCCGGGGCATTATAATGAATGGGAACGCCCGTACAGGTAAATATATCAATTACGTGGAACAGAACCACAAGCCAAACGCATATCCATCTTAAATTATCTATATATGCAATACGTTTCATTTTTATCTCCCCCTTGATAAAAACACCCCAAAAGCTATGCCTTTGGGGTGTTTTTTGCTAATCGCTTTTAATTACTGATAAATAACAATTGCTTTAACCGTACCTGCTATTCTGAGAACAAGTATCTTTGAACAATCTTTACCGTAGTTCTTTGCATCTTTAAGATCCGAAATCGTAAGAGCTGTTTCAGTGTCTTCAACATTAGGCGAAATACCCTTTGCATCATCTTCGATACGGAGTATCTTTGTTGATGATGTAAGTGTTATTGTGTTTTCTTTTTCTACAATATCCTCTGACAAGGTTCCGTCATCATTGAAACCGTTCTGAGTAACATATATCTTATTTTCGTCCTCAAGAACCTCAACTACATTGTACATAGCAGCCTTTGAATGCGGGATAGCTCCCATTGAGGGGCTTGTGTATATTTCTGCATTGTGTGTTGTCTTATTTTTGAATGTATACGTGTATACGCTCTCCTGCCAGTTGTTATCCTCTGACGCTGTCTGTGACTTACCCCAGTTGTAAAGCTGACCGGCGTTCTTTTCCGTGCCGTTTAATACTGCGGCAATATCATCATACGTAATACAGTTAATTCTGTCACAGATGTATCCGTCTTTATCAACGCTGTAGAGAATAACATCGCCTATCTTGCTGTCCGCAAATTCGGTTGCGTCTGCTGTTGTTTCAACCTTTTCTTCAGCGCTTGCGCCCTTATACAGATACAATCTCTGTACGTTTGTTTCGGTAGCATCGTTGTAATAACCTTCCGGAAGCTCCGCTACTACGCTGTAGTCGGTTGTCTTTGTCGGTCTTGTTACCGAGCCGCTTGTTCCGTAAAGGATAACCACACCGGCATATCTTGACGAATTTACGTCATATGCTTCAACATAATACTGCTCCTCTGGTGTAAATGCCGAGGTTGTTTTTTTAGCTATAGCCGTCTTTGAACGGTCTGCCGGCACATAAATGATAAGTGTTGACGAGTTAATTGCGAATTGGCTTCCGTCAGCTCTGAAGTTGTTTGAGCCGTATGTATATGCCTTAAGGTCACGGCATCTTTCAAGTGCGTTTACATTCTCATTTGATGTCTCTGTAACATCGCTGTCCATCGTAATGATGCTCGACACGTCACCCGATGAGTTAAACTCAATACGTGCAAGCTGCGAATATTCATAGTTTGCGGCAACAGGCGTATATGATGCGCCGTATATCTTTGTCTTAAGAGTCGAGTCGGAAAGGTCTTTGTTTGCAAATACTGCATTTTCGGCAAGCTTCTCTACTGCTAATGATGCCGACATACTTTCACCGTTTACCGATACTTTCTCTCTTAATCTGTAGTTCTTTGCTCCGGATGTTGACTGAGTCGGGATAAATGCCGAAATATAGTAATCCTCCGAGCCTTTTTCTTTATAAGCTGTTGTTATATAAGCATATGCCTTTGCCTTTTCAGCTTCAACCTCACCGTAAACAAGTGTGTTGTACTTATCCGTATAGAGGGTTACGCTCTGGCTTGTCGTAAGTTCTGCGCCGCTCTGCTTATCTCTTATATACTTGCGGCAGAGATCCGATACGATATACTCTTTGCCGTCAATCTTTATTTTGTTACCGTTGATTGTGGTAATCTTACCCGATACCTTTGTATTTGTTACATACAAAGTATACAGGCTTTCGTCAAGGCTTTCAGCATAAAGGATTACATCGTTTGCCGCAATCGAAGTTACGCTTACCTGTTTGTCGTTTTTCATAATTGTCGAAGTATATGTTGTCGAATCGGGATTTAATACAAGCGAATTACCTGTCTTTAACTTGTCGTTAATCTTATAATCCTTTGTTGTGGGAGCCTTTAAGGCAACCATAGTCTGGTAATCGTTAATCTGAATATCGTCTATTTTGCCGTCCGACTCTCTGTCAAGAAGAACAACGTCGCCGTAGATGAAGAATTCGCTGTTAGGCGAGAGCCATTTCTTGATTGCTTCTTCAGCCGTGTAGGTTTCCGATGTGTACTTGTTTGATGCCGAAGTATAGTCCTTATTGCGGAGCTTTATGCCGTCCGATACAACCTTACCGTTATATCTTACGGTTACTTTTCCGAAATCAACGGTTACGCTCTTGGCGCTGCTTGCGCCGTCCTCATAATATCTGATTGACGAACCCGAAACGTTGTCGATGTCAGCCGACTTTATAACGTATTCGGTGTTCTTTGTTGTTTCGTCATCAACGGCAACAAGCACCGGCTCGTCGCTTTCACGCTTCTGCTCATAATAAACCGTGATAAGTTTTCCGAGAAGCTTTGTAAGGTCGGTAACGTTTTCGGTATACTTTGTATAGTCAATTGTAACGTAATCCGAAGGTTTTGATACGTTTACCATCTGTATCTGACCCGGTAAAAGAGTACCGTTGCAGTTTGCGGTAACGTGCTCGCCAACGCCGGCAAGCTCACCCTTGAACTTTTTAACGCCGAGAAAATCATTAAGAAGTGTTTTTCCCGACAGCTCGTATGAGTCTCCGTCATTGTTAAGCTCTCTGATTTCAACCTCGAGTGCGTTATTCAAAATCTGTGCTATAACGCCTCTCGGAGCGGGATCGGAGTATAAAACATCGCTTATGCCCTTTGTAAGTCCCAAAGTGCCTGCCTGCGTCTGATAACCTGTGGGGTATCCGCCCTTCTGTTCCGCAAAATCGGCATAACCGAGCGTACATACAACCATCTTTAATGCCTGTTCATATGTAACGTTATCATCGGGGCCGAATTTTCTGTCGCCGTAACCGTCAATAATCTTACGGTCATAGGCTGTCTTTATGCAAAATCTTGCCCAGTGATCCTTTGATACGTCGTCAAACTCCGTCTGCTCTGTCTGGAGCTTGTCCATACCGAGCGTATAAACAACCATCTTTGTAAACTCGGCACGTGAGATTGATTTCTCGGGACCGAATGTACCGTCGTCATAGCCGTTTATAACGTTAAGCATTGACAGGGTCGATATTGCTTTTGAATATTTTGTGTCCTCGCTCACGTCGCTGTACGCTGCAAAAACAGTGCCCGAAAAGAGCGATGTTACAAGCATTGCGACAGCCGCCGCAAGTGAAATTAGTTTTTTCATAATTTTACTTCCTTTCTGCATTTTAGCGATACACTTATATTATAGCACGCACTTTGCAATACGTCAATCAAAATTTTGCACAATTAAAATTACAATTATTTCACATAATAGATAATGGGCTTTTCAGAGAATATGTAAAAAAAATGTGAATTTATTTTATTGATGTTGAAAAAGATATTGATTCGTGTTACAATTAGCTTATATTGAGAGAAAGGAAATAAATACCTGTGGCAAAAAATAAGAAAAACGACCGTGTGCCGCCGTATAAAAACCCGATAATTATGTTTATCATAATTTCGATTGCGGCAACGATATGCATTAACCTTGCGTTCTCCTCACTGCTTTCGGAGCGCTCAAAGGAAATAACATACAATGAATTTATGGAAATGATCGACAAAGACGAGGTTGACACCGTCGCGATTGAGTCCGACCGCTATGTCATATACGGAAAGCCGGACGAAAACCAGCTCCCCTCCGAGAGCGTGAGAGCGCTCAGAATTATGGATTCGTGGGGATTTGACACCTCGGAGGTCAAATCCAGGCTAAAAAACGAAAGCAGGGCGGTATACTGTACGGGATATATCCGTGACGAGCGTCTTTTGCAGAAGCTTGACGACCACAATATAACCTATTACACGAAAGTTCAGAACACCAATCCGATACTCGGATTTATAATTGCAAACATACTGCCTTTCCTTATAATAATGCTTATGCTTTCGCTGTTTTTCAGATTTGCGTCCAAGAAGATGGGCGGCGGAGGCGGCATTATGGGCATAGGACAGTCGAACGCCAAAATGTACAATGTCGAAAACAAGACGGGCGTTACCTTTAATGATGTTGCCGGTCAGGAGGAGGCAAAGGAATCGCTCAACGAGATAGTCGATTTCCTCCACAATCCGTCAAAATACACCGCAATAGGCGCAAAACAGCCTAAGGGCGCATTGCTCGTAGGCCCTCCGGGAACGGGTAAAACACTTTTGGCAAAGGCTGTTGCCGGCGAGGCAAACGTACCGTTTTTCTCGCTTTCAGGCTCGGAATTTGTGGAAATGTTTGTCGGAGTGGGCGCATCGCGAGTGCGTGATTTATTCAAGCAGGCGTCCGCAAAAGCGCCGTGCATAATTTTCATAGACGAGATAGACGCAATCGGAAAATCACGTGACAATCAGATAAGCTCGAATGATGAGCGTGAGCAGACGCTTAATCAGCTGCTCTCGGAAATGGACGGCTTTGACTCGTCAAAGGGACTGGTTATCCTTGCGGCAACAAACCGCCCCGAAGTGCTTGACAAAGCGCTTTTAAGACCGGGACGTTTTGACAGGCGTATTGTTGTTGAAAAACCCGACCTCAAGGGACGTGAGGAAGTATTAAAGGTACACATCAAGAATGTAAAAACCGACCCGTCCGTAGACTTGCACGAGATGGCTCTCGCAACAAGCGGAGCGGTTGGCGCAGACCTTGCAAATATGATAAACGAAGCGGCTTTAAGAGCGGTGAGGTGCGGCAGACAGCGTGTTTTGCAGGAGGATCTTATGGAGGCTGTTGAGGTAATCATAGCCGGCAAAGAAAAAAAGGACAGAATTTTAAGCAAAAAGGAAAAACGCATAGTTTCCTTCCACGAAGTCGGCCATGCGCTTGCGACGGCATTGCAGAAGCACACACAGCCGGTTCAGAAAATAACAATCGTTCCCCGTACAATGGGTTCGCTCGGATACACCATGCAGATGCCCGAGGAGGAGCATTACCTTATGTCCAAGGACGAAATCCTTGACCAGATAACGGTATTCCTTGCAGGACGATGCGCCGAGGAGCTTGTTTTCAACGTGCAGACAACGGGTGCGTCGAACGATATAGAGCGTGCGACAGAGCTTGCACGGAATATGATTACAATGTACGGTATGTCCGACAAGTTCGGCATGGCGGGACTTGAAAGCATACAGAACAAGTACCTTGACGGACGGAGCGTTTCAAACTGCAGCGAGGAAACGAAAACCGACATAGACCGTGAGGTTGTGGAGGTACTTAAAAAATGCCACGAAAAGGCTTACAATCTGCTTTCGCAAAACCGTGAGGCGCTTGATGAAATAGCGGAATTTCTTATTGAAAAAGAAACGATAAGCGGTGAAGAATTTATGGAAATCTTCAACAGAGTAAACAGCCGTTCCGAGGAAAATAACAGCGAGGATATATCGGAATGAAAAGTGCATTTTCACAAAGGATAAAATCATTAAGAAAACAGCATAACTACACGCAGACAGAGCTTGCGGAGCTTTTGGGCGTGGGGCGCACCTGCGTTTCCAACTGGGAAAGCGGCTTGCGTGTTCCCGATGTTGACTCCGTTGCAAAGCTTTCGGCAATTTTCGGAGTAAATGCGGAATACCTTGTTTTTTCCGCACCGCTCACAACGGTGCGCCCCGAAAGCGCCGGGATAGATATGTCGAAGCTTTCCGACTACGGCGTTGAAAAGCTTAAAGAATATTACAAAACTTTGCTCTACGATAAAAAATGTGTGAAAAGATATTGACAGGCACAGTCAAAGGAGCTGAAGCAAAATGAAATCATTTTGTTTCAGCTCCTTTTGCGGTATGGAAAAACCCGGCAAGCAAGGGGGTAGCTTGTCGGGTTTTTCCGTATAACATTGGAGTTGGGTATGGCTTATTTGTAAAGCTCCGCTTTTCCGAGGTCATTGAACAGCTGCATTTTGTATTCAACAACTTCTCTCATTGCCTTTATACACGGCGGATAGATTGCGTTAGGCTCAATCCAGCCGGGATTTTCGGCAAGAACTTCACGGCACTTTTTATAGAATGCGAACTTGATGTCGCTTGAGATATTAATCTTTGAAATACCGATTTTTACGGATTCCGCAATTTCCTTGTCGGGGTTGCTTGATCCGCCGTGGAGTACGAGCGGAACGTCAACCGTGTCACGGATTGTCTTTAACAGGTCAAGCTTAAGCTCCGGCTTTTTGTTCTTCGGATAAATTCCGTGAGCCGTGCCGATTGCAACGGCGAGTGAGTCTATGCCTGTCTTTTTGATAAAGTCCTCTGCCTGAGCGGGGTCTGTATAGATAATATCGTCTGCGCCGCCCTCGTAGGACTCACCCGTTGTACCGATTGTTCCAAGCTCTGCTTCAACTGATACGTTTGATACCTTTGCAACCTCAACAACCTTCTTTGTGATTGCGATATTGTCCTCATATGACATATGCGATGCGTCAATCATAACCGAGGTAAAGCCGCAGCGGATTGCGCGCAGGACTTCTTCAAACTTGCCGCCGTGGTCGAGGTGGATAACCATCGGCACGCGCGACTTGTTCGCCTCTTCGATACAGGTCTTGATAAAGCTGTCGCCCAAAAATTCAAGCTCTGTCGGATGAATTGCGAGTATAACCGGAGCGTCTTTTTCATTTGCGCCCTCAACGACACCATTTAAGATTGATTCACTGCCGATATTAAAGGCAGGAACAGCAAATTCGTTTTTGTCGGCTACTGCAAGCAGCTCTTTCATGTTCATTAACATAATAAAACATCTCCTATATATTTATACTTTTAATTTTTTTCAAGTTTGGTTCGCTTAAATTCAGCGAAAGTCTTTGTTTTTGCCCTCTGAGCCGGACAGACCGATATAGTATCTCACGAGTTCCGAGCTTTCTTTTTCGGTTGAATGAATGAGATCAAAATAGTTTATATCGGGGTTTTCGCTCAAAAGCTTTGCCGCCGCGTCTCTGTTTGCATTCATAAAGTCACAGCCGACATTTATCTTGTTTATTCCGTTTTTAACTGAATTGACAATATTCTCTTTTCCCGAACCCGATCCGCCGTGCAGAACAAGCGGCGCACCCGTCAGTCTTTTTATCTCTTTAAGGCGTTCAATATCGAATTTCGGCACCATTCCGTCTGGATAGTTCCCGTGTGATGTTCCGATTGATATTGCCAAAGCGTCTATGCCCGTACTTTCATAAAATTCTTTTGCCTGAATCGGGTCGGTGTACATCGAGTCTTGGGTAAAAGCTCCGCCCTCGCTTGCGCCCATACATCCAATCTCGCCCTCAACGCTTACGCCGCGTGCGTGGGCATACTCGACAACCTCACGGGTCATCTTTATGTTGCCGTCTATATCAAATCTTGACGCGTCAACCATAACCGATGAAAAACCGTCATCAATCGCCTTTAGAATATAATCCTTTTCTTCGCCGTGGTCAAGATTCAGCGCAACGCTGACCTTTGCCCTGTCCGCAAGGGTTTTGATAATCGGCGCGATGAGAGCGCTGTCACAGTGATTCAAAAGGTGATCTTTATAGATATTGACAATAATCGGGGCATTTGACTTTTCCGCCGCCGAAATAACAGAGCGAGCCGTCTCTATATTAAAACAGTTTATCGCCATTATCGCATAACCGTTTGCGTTCGCATCGGCAAGCATATTCTTCATTGAAACATACATCTTAAATCTTCCTTTCTGATTCGGGTTTATCTTTGGCAGCTCTGCCCCGTCTGTTTTCGGGGCAAAGCCTTAATTGATTTATCAAAACCGATTAGCCGATTTTAATGTCAGAGAGGTCTAATTCTTCCTCTTCTTCATCGAGGACAATCGCGTCCTCTTTCTTTGCGTCCTTTTTAAGCAGGACAAGCATCAATGCGGTAACCACCGTACCTGCCGCAAGAGCCACCATAAATCCCCACGGGTTTATCATAGCCGGAACGATGAACATACCGCCCGACGGAACCATTGAACCGACATTGAGAATCATTACCAATGCGCCGCCGACAGCCGCACCGACCGAACATGACGCGATAACTCTTATCGGGTCAACCGCCGCAATAGGGATAACGCCCTCTGTTATCATACAAATTCCCATCGGGAAAGCAATCTTGATGTTGTCCGTTTCGCTCCTTGTATATCTCGAACGTTTGATGAGCCACGAAAGAGCAACGCCGAACGGCGGAATCATCGATGCGCAAATCTTAACCGCCTCAGGACCGTAAACGCCGTCCATAAGCAATCCGTCGGCAAAAAGTGACGCAACCTTGTTTACCGGGCCGCCGAAGTCAAACGCCGCCATTGCGCCCATAACCGCACCAAACACACCTCTCGAACC
>CAKSPN010000052.1 GCA_934481375.1 uncultured Clostridia bacterium | reverse complement strand
CAGCCGTGACTGGCTCAAAATATGCCGTACGTCGATGGCACGCAATAAAATAAATCAATGGTTCAAGCGCGAACGGCGTGACGAGAATATCGAACACGGCAAGGAGCTTATCGAACACGAGCTTAAGCGTGTGGGCAATACCCACGCACAGCTTTTCCGCCCCGAATGGGTGGAGCCTATGGCAACACGCTACGGCTTCAGCTCAACGGACGATTTGTACGCAAGCGTGGGCTACGGCGGTTTGACGGCGCAGAAAGTCGTTATGCGTCTGCGTGAGAACTGGCTCGCACTTCAGAAAGAAATCAAGGAAAAGAAGAAACTGGAGGAGATTGCCGAAAACGGCGGTGAAGCCGTGGAAACAAAGCCGAAAACAGCTCATTCCTCGGGCAAGGGTATTATAGTGCGTGGAATAGACAATTGCCTTGTACGGCTTGCGCACTGCTGTAATCCTGTTTCGGGCGATGAGATAGTAGGATTTATAACCAAGGGCAGAGGTGTGAGCGTACACAGAAAAGACTGCCCCAATATGAATCCCGATATTCTCTCCGCCGAGGACAAACAGCGCTTTATACACGTTGAATGGGATAACAACGCAAGCTCGTCATACGTGGCAAATCTTCAGGTGGAACTGCCGAACAGGAACGGCGCGCTGTTTGAGATTACAAACTTGTTTGCCGGTATGAACATACCGCTCACATCGGTTAATGCGTTTGTGAACAAGAAAGGCGTTGCCGTGATACAGCTCGGAATGGAAATAAAGGACACGGCAGACCTTAATATGATAGTAAAGAAAATAAAACAGATAAGCGGAGTAAGTTCCGTGACAAGAATTTCAAATTAAACGGAGCAGATTATGGAAAGAATTAAAACAGGAATAACAACCGAATTTATAAAACTCGACCAGCTTTTAAAGTTCAGCGGACTTGCCGAATCGGGCAGTGACGCAAAGGATATGATACTTTGCGGCATTGTTTCGGTAAACGGCGAGCTGTGCACAATGCGGGGTAAAAAGATACGCAGCGGCGACAGCGTGACGGTTGAATTTGAAGACGAAACGGCTGTTATTGACGTAGTAAACGAATAAATGTATATTTCTTCACTTACCCTGAATAATTTCAGGAATTATGAAAATGAAAAAATTGAGTTTTCGCCGCTGACAAATATGATATACGGCAAAAACGCACAGGGGAAAACGAATATTCTCGAGGCGGTGTACCTTGTTTCGCAGGGGCGCAGCCACCGTGCTAAATCCGATAAGGATATGATACGGTTCGGGAGCGATTTTGCCGGCATAACAATGGAATTTCACGATAAAAACCGTGATTACAAGGCGGTTATGCGCCTGCTCAAAAACGGCAGAAAAAGCATTATGATAAACAATGTAAAGATAACCAAGCTGTCAATGCTTATGCGGTATCTTAACACGGTAATGTTTTCGCCGGAGGATCTGGAGCTGGTAAAGGGTGCGCCGTCGGTGCGCAGGCATTTTCTCGACAGCGCATTAAGTCAGCTTTATCCGAATTATCTTGTCAATCTTATCGATTACAACAAGATACTTTTAAACAAAAATTGCCTTTTAAAAACATTAAGGCATAACCCGTCCGACCGTGCAATGCTCGATTTGTGGAATTCACAGCTTGCCGTGCATGGGGCGAAAATTATGGAATACCGCACAGCGGCGGTTAAGATACTGGGTCGGTTTGCGGCACGTATTCAAAAGGAGATTTCAAACGAAACTCTCGTTACCGAGTACAGTCCGAGTATAAAAGCGGACGAGCTTACGCCGCGGGCGTTTGAGGAGTTTTTAAATGCACGTGCGGAGCGTGAGATAGAAAATTCCTCCGCATTGTACGGCGTACAGCGTGACGATATTTCAATCACGATAGACGGTCACGAGGCGAGGGTGTTTTCTTCGCAGGGACAGCAGAGAACGGCGTCATTGAGCCTTAAAATCGCCCAGGCGGATTATATGGAGAGCATACGTGAGGAATATCCCGTGCTTCTTCTGGACGATATTTTAAGCGAGCTTGACATAAGCCGCCGAACGTATCTGTCGGAGAAAATAAAAAATAAACAGGTGCTTATCACAAGCACCGATACCGATCTTAAGTCCGACACGGCAGACACAAAGCTGTTTTGCGTGTCGGGCGGACGGATAGTAAGATAGGGGGGACGGCTATGTATCTGCACGCAGGGAGCGGATATGTCGTAAATGAAAAAGACATAATCGGAATATTCGATATGGATAATACCACCGTGTCGCATCTGGGGAGGAATTTTCTCTCCCATGCACAGAAAAACGGTGAGGTAATAAATGCAAGCGAGGAGCTTCCGAAATCGTATATAGTGGCTGACGACGGCAAACGCCGGCGTGTCTATATTTCATCAATATCATCAAAGGTGTTATCAAAACGAACAAAAACGTCAAAAATCATTCTGTAAGGAGTATAAAATATGAGTGAATTAGAAAAAATCGAAACAAAATATGACGAAAACCAAATACAGGTGCTTGAGGGACTTGAAGCGGTAAGAAAGCGTCCTGGTATGTATATCGGCTCGACCGCATCGCCCGGTCTGCACCATCTTGTATATGAGATTGTGGACAACTCCATAGACGAGGCGCTTGCAGGCTACTGTACGGAAATACGTGTCGACATAAACCCCGACAATTCCTGTACCGTTACCGATAACGGACGCGGTATTCCTGTCGGAATACACCCCCAGCAGGGCATACCGACAGTTGAGGTTGTTCTTACAATTCTCCATGCCGGCGGTAAATTCGGCGGCGGCGGATATAAGGTTTCGGGCGGTTTGCACGGCGTCGGTTCGTCTGTTGTTAATGCGCTGTCGGAACATCTTGAAGTTGAAGTATCAAACGGCGAACACGTCTATTACCAAAGCTATGAGCGTGGAAAACCGACCTGTAAGCTTAAAGTTATAGGCGATACGGACAAAACGGGTACAAAAATAACCTTCCACCCCGACCCCGAAATATTTGAAACAACGGTATTCGATTCGGAAATACTTATAAAGCGCTTGAGAGAACAGGCGTTCTTGAATAAAGGCGTTAAAATAATCTTCACGGACAAGCGTGTTGAAGAACCGCAGGAGATAGTTCTCCATGCGGAGGGCGGTATAAAGGAATTTGTTACTTATCTTAATAAGAGCAAGGACGTAATACATGATGATATAATCTATTTCGAGGCGTCAAAAAGCGATATGATGGTTGAGGTGGCTATGCAGTACACCACGTCATATTCGGAAACGATACTGAGCTTTGCAAACAATATCCATACAATGGACGGCGGTACGCACGAAACGGGATTTAAGTCGGGACTTACACGTGTAATAAACGATTACGGCAGAAAGTACAATATTATAAAGGAAAAAGACCCCAACCTTTCGGGTGAGGACACACGAGAGGGACTTACGGCTGTTATTTCCGTAAAGGTTATGGAGGCGCAGTTTGAGGGACAGACCAAGACAAAGCTCGGAAACAGCGAGGCACGTACACTTGTTGAGAGTGCATTAAACGATAAACTGAGCGCATTTTTGGAGGAAAATCCCCGAATTGCACGTACAATACTTGAAAAAACGCTTACCGCATCACGTGCGAGAGAGGCGGCTAAAAAGGCACGTGAGGCAACGAGAAAGAGCAGTAATGCGTCGAACTCGTCACTGCTCGGAAAGCTTGCAAAGTGTACCGACGAAGGTGCGGATTATGCGGAACTCTTTATAGTCGAGGGTGATAGTGCAGGCGGAAGTGCAAAGCAGGGCAGAAACAGACGTTATCAGGCTGTTTTGCCGCTTTGGGGAAAAATGCTCAACGTTGAGAAATCGAGAATTGATAAGGTTTACTCGAACGAAAAGCTGTTGCCTATCATACAGGCACTCGGCGCAGGCATAGGCGATGATTTTGACATAAACAACCTCAAATACGGTAAGATAATCATTATGGCAGATGCCGATGTCGACGGCTCGCACATAAGAACATTGCTTCTGACGTTCTTCTTCAGATATATGCGTCCGCTTATTGATAACGGAAACGTGTATATCGCACAGCCGCCGCTGTATAAGGTGTTCAAGGGCAAGAACAAAAACCTTGAGGAACGCTTTGCATTCGATGAGGTAGAGCGTGACAGACTGATTGCCGAAATGGGCAGCGGCTCAAAGGTACAGCGTTACAAAGGTCTTGGCGAGATGGACCCGCCGGAGCTTAAAGAAACCACAATGGACCCCGAAAAGCGTACAATTCTGCGTGTTACGCTTGAGGACGCAATTATAGCGGACGAAACGTTCTCTATCCTTATGGGCGAAAAAGTTGAACCCAGACGTGAGTTTATAGAGGCAAACGCAAAATACGTTTCAAATCTTGATATATAAGTTTAAAACCCCTCCGTATATCATATAATATATACGGAGGGGTTTTGAGCCTGTCGATAGTCGACAGGCGAAAAAAGTGACATATCACTTTTTTTCAAAACTACTGTATGAAAAAATCAAAAGTTCCGTTGATTGGATTTTGAAGCGTCAAAATCTGAAACTTTTGATTTTAAGCCATTTCCGCCGCACCTGTCGCCGGAAATGATTTAAACTTGAGGTTAGCACCTCAAACTCCCGATAATAAAGTAGACAAACCGCAAACGGTTTGTCTGTTTTGATTTTGAATTCATACGGAGGGGTTTTATGCGATATTTTTTTAAAATGCTCATACTTTTTTCAATCGGCGGAATATGCTATCTGATTATAGAACTTTTGTGGCGGGGATACACTCACCGCACAATGTTTCTGCTCGGGGGAGCGTGCTTTGCGGCGCTGGGACTTATAAACGAGTTTTACGATTTTGAAATCCCGCTTGTTCTGCAAATGATTTTCGGCACGCTTATAATAACCGCACTTGAATTTGTTGCCGGCTGTATAGTTAATTTGCATTTTCATATGGAGGTGTGGGATTATTCCGCACTCCCGTTTAATCTGCTCGGGCAGATATGCCTGCCGTATATGGCGCTGTGGTTTATTCTGTCTCCGCTTTGCATTATAACGGACGATTGGCTTCGATACGCTCTGTTCGGCGAGGAGCGTCCGCATTATCGCATACTCTGATTATATGCCCGTGCTTGTTGTCGAATATCACAATGCTGTCACACCGCTCGTCACCGATGTATAAAAACCGCTCGAAATGCAGACTTTTTACCGCCTCTTTCGGCGGAACACCGCAGTATTCGGGCAGATATTCACGGATAAAATCCTCACTTAAAATATCAAACCTTGTTTTCAAAAGCGATTTGTCATACGGAATAAGCGACCATTTCGGAGTTGTTGCACCCTTGTTGTTTTCAAAATAATCAAGCTTTAAAAGGTCACGGAACGGCTCGTCATATCCGCCCTCAAATTCGCACAGTATGCCGTAAAGGCTAAGGCGTGATACGCCTACATCGGCATAACCGCAATTTTTGAAAAATTCCCAAAGACTCTTGAAAAAGTCGAACGGCGACGGGTATTTTTTTAAAAGATGTTCAATCCCACGCCGAAACACACCGCTGTTCCAATACCGCTCGAATACGTCCTCGATACCCTTTAAAAGGAGTATATCGTCATATGAGAGGAAGTCGTTTTTGAGTATTTCATACGGCGGACGGCTCATATATTCGTACCCGTACTTATTTTCTTCATTTCTTATTTTCGTGCCACGCAGAAGCTTTAAAAATCCCAGCTGCATTACGTCCGCTTTGAGGGCAAACACATCATTGAACGATTTCTTAAATGAATTTATATCTTCGTACGGCAGACCGGCTATAAGGTCAAGATGAACGTGCGCCTTACATTCCGCTTTTATACGGCACACCGTATCGGCAATCTTTTGCAGGTCGGCGTTCCTGTCCACTGCACAAACCGTGTCGGGATTTGTCGATTGTATGCCTATTTCAAGACGGAACAAACCCGACGGCGCACGCTTTAATTCGCTTATTATTTCGTCGTTTATCAAATCCGCCTCTATTTCAAAATGAAATTCCGTCTGCTCCGCATTGTCGATAAGAAACCGCAAAAGCTCAACCGTTCTTTTCCTGTCGGCGTTAAACGTTCTGTCAACGAATTTTACAATGCGCACCTTGTGTGATATAAAAGTCATAAGCTCTTTTTTTACAAGCTCCGTGTCCCTTGTGCGCAAACCGTGCGATACGGACGAAAGGCAGTAACTGCATTTAAACGGACAGCCTCGGCTGCTTTCGTAATATATCAGCTTGTTTTTGTTCTCCTCCAAATCCGTATCGGTGTACGGGAACGGTATCGTGCTTATGTCGCTTATCGGCTCACGGTCACGGTTTGCGGTTACTCTGCCGTTTTTTCTTAAAGTTACGCCGTCAATGTCCAAACCGTTTTTTATAAATTCTTTAAAGGTTTCTTCGCCCTCGCCGCGGATTATCCCGTCAATGTACGTGTATTTCTCCATATAATACACACTGTCAAAGCTGACCTCGGGACCACCGAGAATTATAAGCGTTCGGGGCGAAATCTTTTTCAGATTTTCCGCAATTTCAAGAATAAAATCAATGTTCCAGATATAGCACGAAAACAAAACTGCGTCATAATGACCGCAGTATATCTTTGAAAGCACGTCCGCACTCCGCTCGTTTATGGTAAACTCGCAAAAGGCGGTATCGGGCGCCGCCGCATAATGATACAGCGACCGCACCGACAGGCTTGTATGAATATATTTTGCATTTACCGCCGCAAGAAGAACTTTCATAATCAGATGTTAGCGTATACTTTCGGCTTAAGCACGCCGATGTACGGGAGATTTCTGTACTTTTCGTCAAAGTCCAGACCGTAGCCGACAACGAACTCGTCGGGAATATCTCTGCCTATGTATTCCACCTCAACGTTCATTTCACGTCTTGACGGCTTTGAAATAAGCGAGCATATTCTCACGCTTGCCGGACCTCTTTCCTTTAATATGTGCTTAAGCTTCGAGAGCGTGTTTCCGCTGTCGATTATATCTTCAATAATGAGGATATGCTTGCCTGCGGCGTCGCTGTCGAGGTCTTTCTTTATGTTGATTACACCGCTTGACGCCGTGCCGCTGCCGTAGCTTGAAGCCTGCATAAAATCAAGCTTTACGGGAACGGTTATGTGGCGCATTAAATCAGCCGCAAAAACAAGACTTCCTTTCAGTATAACCACCAGTAAAAGCTCCTTGCCCTCGTAATCTTTGCTTATCTTTTCACCGAGATTTTTTACTATTTCCGCAATCTCCTTTTCGGAAATAAGGACGGATTTTATATCGTCATGTATCATGGTACATTTCCCCCTTTTAATAAATACAGATTTATTATAACACAAAACTTTTCGGATTTTAAGTGTTTTCGGAAAATTTTTTCAAAAAAAGGGCATAATATTTTTGAGGTGATGCGTTATACGCCGATTTATAATGTTTTTGACTCTTTTTTTGTGCCTTTTCTGCACACGTGCGTATGCATACGAAGCTTTTGACACCGTGCTTGACGGAATAATTTACGAATACGGAGCGTTTGACGGAGAAAAGGGCGTTGTTTACGCCGACGAGGTGAACTTTTCGGAATATACTTCATTGCTTGTTGTTTCGGTGCGCGGGGGTGCGTTTGTGTGCGAGGTTTATGATGACCGTGACGGTATGCAGTGTACGGATGTTTTCAATATTCCGTACGGCGCAAGCGGAAGCTTTACGCTGTCCGTGGTGACATCGGGCGGAAAAAGCAGTATTATGCTTAAAATAAACGGCGATACGGGTTTTTACACCGTAACGGACGACGCCTTTGTGCAGACGGATAAAGTGAATTATGATACGAAAGCCGATATTGTAAATATTACGAACGGAAAAATTACGGCGTACAAGACAAGGCGTGAATTGTATAATTTTCTGAACGAGCTGAAGAAAAAGAGAATAGACGGCTATAAAATGCCTAATATGATAAACACCGTTTCGGACGGCGAAAAAAGCGGTATGCTGACTGTTATAACGGCGTGTGCGGACGTTATGGAGTTCGATATACGTAATTATGATTACGATACGGTTATGAAATATATACTCTGCACCAATCAGAACTTTAAAATACTTACCGATATACCGTCATTGTACGTACCCGAAAGCGGCGGACTGTCTATCGTCAGCACGGAATATATAGATTACATTACCGAAAACGTTTTCGGGCTTGAGGCGGAGCACCCGAGTGTAAATCTGCTTGCAAGGCGTGGCTTTTGCGCCGACAGCGGATACTATTATTATAAGAACAATTTCAGCTATTATGCGACGGACATACTGGACGCCGAGGGCATTTACGACCTCGGCGACGATATGTACTATGTTGTATTTTCGGATATATTCCGCCTTGAAAGTTCTGCCGTTCCCGAGTACAGCTACGCCGTGCTGAAGAAAAACAACGGCTCATACAGGATTATCAAGCTGGGTATGGGGCGTGATTTGCTTTTCGAGCGTGAGCTTTACGAGCTTTCTCCGCAGATGAAAAGCTCGTATTCGTGGGAGGATGAAACGCCAAAGCCCTCCGTGAACAGATTTCTTTATATTGTTCTGTTTATGGTGTGCGTTTCGTGCGGAGCGGCGGCGCTCGTGTGCGGAGTTATATATATTGTAAGGGAGTTGCGGTAGGAGGATAATCTGCCCAAACCCTCACGCTTGCGGCGGTCGTTTTGTATAACGGCATAGCCTGCAAGCATACCGATAACGGCGGCAGTGACGGCGGCGGCAATTATAATCCAAAGCCGGTTTGATTTTTTTTGCGAATGTGTTTCGGACGGCGCTTGTTCGTAATTATTGTTTATTACAAGCCTGCCGCAGCTGTCGCAGAAAACCGCTCCGTCATCAAGCTCTTTACCGCATTTTTCGCATTTCATAGGCACACCCCTTTTCGGATATTTTTTTTTTATTATATATTATTTTAAAAAAATTTTCAACGGTTTATTCTGTTTTGATTTACTTTTTTGCAAATTCGTGGTATAATAGACTTTGTAAAACCACAGCAAAGGATTAAAGGGGTAGAATTATGATAGTAGGAATAAAAAAAGCGGTACTGCATGTGCTGGACGGAATGTCGGGAACTAAGTTTTTTTCCGATGCGGAGCTTGACACGGAGGACGCCGCAATAAACACTTTTATAACAAAGCATATTGAAAAAGTGTTCGGCGGAGCAGGATTAAGGAGCGGAGAATTTACGCAGGGGAGCGGTTTTAAGTATCACGTAAAGCAGTATCTCAGCGGCGAAACGGATTTTGTGCATTTGTCGGCAGCGGCGGCGGAGCGTATGTATGAAGGCATTGCCGCATCGGAGGAACCGGAATCGTGCGATGTTATAG
>CAKSPN010000051.1 GCA_934481375.1 uncultured Clostridia bacterium | reverse complement strand
GTTACTACCTTAAAGGCACTGCAAGCGGCGGTATAAAGGGCGCAGACAGCAGCAGTGCGTTGGCAAAAACCGCAGAAGAATTTAAAAACGGCTCCGTTGCATATCTTCTGCAAAGCGGACAAAGCGAGCATGTGTGGGGTCAGCTACTGACAGGCAACTCCCAACATGATGATTTTCCTTTTTTGAGCGGTGATTATCCGTCAAAAAAGGTTTACAAAGTATCGTTTATGACAGCGGACAGCTCGGCATCGGGCGGTTATAAGGAATATGCGGCGGCGTACGGTAACAGAAATTCTGCCGTTTATAATTTCCCGTCAAATCCTCCCGATACGGAAAATCACATATTTTCCGGCTGGGCTTATTCACAGGGACCTTTCGATTCCCTGCCGGAACTGTTTACGCAATATACAAAACTCCCGCTTTACAATACTACGGATATTACGGTATACGCAGTGGGAAGAGGAAAAACAACGGGAACCGACGCCGACAGCAATGTAGAACTGAAACAGCAGGAACCGGTGTCGATTGATTTGAATGATTTTGTAGAAAACAAATTGGGAGGCGCAAAAAGCTTCCGATACATCGCAAACACATCGTTTCCGGAAGGACTTTCACTCCAAGACGGCAAAATCGTAGGTACGCCAAAAAAGGCAGGAAAAAGCACCGTCATTATTGATGTGGAAAACACCGGTTATGCGGTTATGTCAAGGTCGGCATATGATGATACCTACAAACAAATCACGCTTACGCTCGATGTAGGACTTCAGGGCGACGGTACGAGCGAAAATCCGTATAAGATATTGGATTTGTCGTCACTTACATATCTGCGTGATAATGTCAACAACGGAAATTCTTACGCAGGTCAGTATATAAAGCTTATGACAGACATCGACCTCGGCGGAAGTGACGCTAACCAATGGACGCCGATAGGCGATCGCATGCTTGTACCGTACACGCCGTTTTACGGTAAGTTTGACGGAAACGGACACAGAATAAGCAATCTTTACATAAACAACTCCAAAATGTTTCAAGGCTTGTTCGGCGACCTGGGCAGCGGCGGCGAAGTGAAAAATCTCAGCGTCGGCGGTACGGTTACCGCACTATCAAATATCGGCAGTATTGCCGGAAATAATAACGGTACAATCGAAAATTGCTTCAGCGATGCAACTGTTACAGGTACAGGCACACTTATCGGCGGTATTGCCGGAAGGAACACAAGCGGTACAATCGAAAATTGCGTCAATGTCGGCAAAGTAAGCGGAAGCGGTTCGGTCGGCAGTATTGTCGGAGGCGTCGATCTTCACTATATAAGAAATTGTTATTATCTCAGAGGTACGGCAGACTACGGCATAGGCGGAAAAGACCACGGAACATCATCAAGAACCGCTGCCGACTTTGCAAGCGGAGAGGCGACATACAAACTGCAGAAAGGCTCAAGTACACTCATTTGGGGACAAAAGCTTTCGGGTGCAGGCAAAGACACATATCCCACTCTCACAAGCGACATGACAAAAAAGGTTTACAAGGTAAGCCTTATGACAAACGAATACGGCGAGTTTTATTACAGAGAATATTTCGGTGTTTATGGCAACAAAGACGACACAGTTACACTGCCCGCACACCCCTCGGAAAGGTTCAGAGGCTGGTCCGAAAGGAGAAACGGATCTAAGTTAGGCAGTACGTATACCGTTTTTGAGGATACCGAGCTTTACGTCTTATGGAAAGGTGACGTTACATTTACGGTAAGCGGTAAAAATCACGTCTACAAGGCAGATACGTCCCGTGAAATCACGGTTGTACCGTCTGCACAGGATATACCAGACAGCGATATTTCAGTTAAGTATTATGCGGTAGACGAAAACAGCGGTGAATTGAAATCCGCATCGCCGGTTACAAATGCAATTACTGTAGGCAAATACTTATACGTAATCGACATCACTGGCGAGAGCACAGACAAGTACAGTATTAAAAGAAAATATGCGGTTACAAATGCCGCATTACCCGTTATATCGGATTATGACAATATCGGGTTTATGTACATCAGCGCAACCGCAGAACAGCAGGACGTATTCTCTATCGAAGATGTCCCCGAAAGCGTATATTACGGCGACCGCTTTACGGTTTCACCCTACGGGGCAAGCGGTACGGTAACTTATGAGATAACCGACGGAAACAGTATTGCAAGCATAGACGCAACAAGCGGCGAGGTTACAATAAGCGGCGTCGGCAAGGTGACAATACGTGCAAAGAGCACTCTTGACGGATTTGAGGACAGATACGCCGTAAGAAGCTTTGCGGCAAAAAAGAGAGTCTTAACACCGACAGCAACGGCAGATCACAGAAAGTACAACGGCGAAAACGGCGTACATGTCAGCGTTTCGCTTGAAAACATCGCAAACAATGACGAAATTTCCGCAGCAGCGTCAGGCTCTATGATAAATGCTGACGCAGGCGACGGAAAAATGGTATATGTTTCAAATATAACGCTTTCCGGCGACAAAAAGGATTTATACACCCTTTCGTCTGCCGCATTGCAGACAACCGTCAACATAGAGCCGATTGAGATTACAGACTTCCGTATTTCTGCAGAAAGCAAAAAGTATGACGGAACAACAAATGCACAGGCAACAGTAACCGACATAATCGGCGTACTCGATGCAGACGCAGGTCAGGTGCAGATTATCGGAAATGCGGAATTTGACTCTGCAGACAGTGCAGACGGCAAAACGGTTAAATTAGCCGCAAGAGGACTCACGGGCGCAAAATCGGCAAACTATACGTTCACCGCACTTGAAGCCACAGCAACGGCAGATATTAAGCCTTTGAATATTGATTTTGTCATCGGTCAGACGTCATTTATCTATGACGGAACGGAAAAAACGCTTGCTGTATCCGCAAGCGATGAAAACGGCAGAATATTTAAAGACTACCAAATCAATTACACCGATGAAAGCGGTACAACGGTAATTCCGGGCGAAACAGGCACATATATTGCCGAAATTGTTTTGAACGATACCGTAAATTACACAACCTCGCAGAGCAGTGTAACTCTTACGGTCGGCGAAGCAACGCAAGACAGTTTATTTATCACGGGTCTGCCGGGTACAGTGCTATACGGTGACAGCTTTGCGCTTACGGCAGTCGGCGGCAAGGACGGCGGTACATACGAATGGACGGTCAACAACGCCGATGTAACCCTTTCAAGCACAGACAGCGCCGTAACAACCGTTACAATCGGCAGTGCTGTGGGTCAGAATATTGAAATCGGCGTTGTAAAGAGGAGCGACAACTACCGTGATGTTTCCGCAAAGGTTATATTCGTGCCTGCGGCAAAAGACGTAACGTTTGATATTTCAAACCTTGAACAGACATACGGCAATGTTACGGCAGTCGGCGTAGTTCCGAGCGACCAAAGCGCAACGTATGACATAACCTACAACGGCACGCCCGACATTCCGTCGGAGGCGGGAACATACACCGTTGAGGTAAGAGCAAACGGCAATTACAAAGGCGTGCAGAGAGCAACGCTTACTATAAACAAGGCAATGCCCGACGGCGATATTTCGGGCATACAAAACAGCTATACCTACGGTGACGGCATTGCCGCAAGTGCGGTAAACCTCACAGTGGGCGCAACCGCAAAAATTACCTATGCCGGCACGGGAATTTATATTCCGCAGGAAGAAGCGCCGAAGAATGCCGGCAATTATACAGCCATATTAACGATTTCGGGCAATAACTTTGAAACGGTTACAAAAACGCAGAACTTTGTTATTGAAAAGGCTCCGCTCAGGGTATGGGCGAAAAATGAGGTCAGAGCATACGGAGAGGCAAATCCCATATTTGAAATCGAATACGATGCGGCAGACTTCAAATACGGCGACACCAAAGCTATTGTCCTTGCAGAACCTGTTGCAAGCACAATAGCAAATGCTTCAAGCCCCGTAGGACAATACAATGTCACCCTTTCGGGCGGAATTGTTGAAAATTACAGATTTGAATATCTGAATGACGAAAACGACAATCTGGGTGTTCTCACAATCATGGGAGCAACAGGCGGTCAGCTCATTATCACCGGTGCGCCGAACACAACGAGTGTGGGTCAGTCATTTATGCTTTACGCATTTTACGGAAAATCCAAAGTTGACGTAACGTGGGCGTCGAGCGACCCGTCCGTTGCGGAAATCTCCGCAGACGGAACGGTCAGAACGCTCAAGCCCGGCGACGTTACCTTTACGGCAACGGCTGACGAGAATTATAGCGGAGCAACGGCAACATTCGCTTTGAAAGTGGAAAAGGCGTATATCAACTTGTATGCCGCAGATACCGTAAAGACGTATAACGGCGATGTGCAGTCTGTTACGCTTATTTCGGGCAATGCAGGATTTACGCCCGTTCTGTCGGGTACAGACAAAAATGTCGATGTGACATACACTCTCATAACGGACAGCTCCGTTACAGAGCCGAAAAACGCCGGCACATACGCAGTAAGCTTTACTGTTACCGACGAGCGTTATTCAGGAGGCGGAAACGCAACCTTGCATATCAATAAGGCAAACATTACGGTAAAGGCAAAGGATATTTCAAAGGAATACGGCGAAGATCCGCAGTATGAACTTGAAATAGTCGGCGGCGACAGCAATGCGGCAACTGCGGCGGAAATGATAAATTATGTTACTTTCGCAAGCGACGGCGCAGATAAAAAGGCGAAAGTCGATACATACGACATTAACGTAACACTTACATCAACAGGCGATGACAACAGAAGCTTTGCCGTAAGCGATCAGAAAGGAACGCTGACGGTTACAAAAGCGCCTTTGACAATCAAAGCCAAGGACGTTGTCCGTGAATACGGCGCAGCCAACCCCGCTCTTGAAGTAGAGTACATAGGATTTAAGAACGGCGAAACAAAAGACGTTTTAACGGGAGAGCTTGCGTTAAGCTATAATGCCGGCATAAACGAGCAGACTCCGATCGGGGAACACTTAAATGCAACAACGGCAAGCGGAGTAAGCGCCGACAATTACGACATTACTTTTGCGGTCGGTAAGGTTACGGTTACAAAAATCGGCGTCAGAGCAAGCGCCGGAACGGCAAGAACTTCATATATCGTTATTAACTTAGACAAACCGATAGACGGTCTCGGTATTGCAAATTTTGAGGTTAAAAACGGTGAAGATACCGTAACTTTAACCGATGTTACGGCATCAAACACCAAAACATATACGCTTAAAGGAAACTTCTCAACTGCTGTAACCTACACGATTACACCTAATCTGACGGGAACAGCGGCAGAAACTACTCACGAAATCATAAGCGCACCGCTGTCCGTAAGACCTTCGTCAGGCTCGGGCGGAGGAAGTAGCGGAGGCGGTGGCGGCGGCAGTACCGCAACGTACTGCACCGTGAAATTTGAAACAAACGGCGGAAGTACAATCAATAATGTTAAGGTTGAAAAGAATGAGACTGTTGCCGAGCCGGAAAAACCCGTCAAAGACGGTTTCGTCTTTGACGGCTGGTATACCGACAAAGACCTCAAAACGGCTTATGATTTTGCCGAAAAGGTAGTGAAAAACTTCACGCTTTATGCAAAGTGGACGGCAGAAGAACCCAAGCCCGACAAGCCGTCGGGTTCGGAATGGAAAAATCCGTTTACGGACGTTTCCGAGGACGAGTGGTTCTGCAAAGACGTTGAGTATGTCAACAAAAACGGCTTGATGAACGGTGTTTCCGATTTGCTCTTTGAGCCGAATTCACCGCTTACACGCAGTATGTTTGTAACAATTCTGTGGAGAGCCGAGGGCGAACCTCAGACGGATTATGCAATGACATTCACGGACGTAAATGCAAACAGCTATTACACCGAGGCTGTGCGCTGGGCGGCAAGCGAAAAAATTGTAAGCGGATATTCGGAAACCGAATTTGCTCCGAACGATAAAATCACAAGAGAGCAGATTGCGGCAATGATGTTCCGATATGCAGGCTATAAAGGATTGCTCCCGAGCGGCGATTGGGCAATCAATTTGGATTATGCCGACCTTGAAAAGATTTCGGATTGGGCATATGAATCCGTTATGTATTGCAAGCTTAAGGGTATTATGCAGGGCAAGGACAATAATATGTTTGCACCGCAGGATAATACAACAAGAGCCGAAGCGGCGGCAATTCTGCAAAGATTTTTGGAGAATAAATAGCTTATAAGAAAAACACCCCTGTTTAAACAGGGGTGTTTTTGTGTTATAAAGCAATTGCCGTAAGCTGTATCTCACGCAAAAAAATATTTTGAAATTATATCAAAAAAACTCTTGCAGTTTTACAAAAAATAATGTATAATAGTAAAGTGAGTTGCGCATTGCATAATTGTGAACTTTCGGCGATGATGACCGAGCCCGTGCGATTAAAACCCGTGAACCGTGTCAGATGGGGAACCAAGCAGCACTAAGCGGTGCTTTTAATGTGTTACGGCAAACTCGGTCGGAGCCTTTTGATAAATCTGACGCCTGAGGGCGTTTTTTGGTATAAGGAGGGTTTTGTATGGCGCATCAGGCTATTTACAGAAAATGGCGTCCGATGGTGTTTGAGGATATTGTCGGTCAGACGCATATAACCAAAACTCTGAAAAACCAGATAATAAGCGGAAAAATCGGACACGCATATCTTTTCTGCGGTACACGGGGCACGGGAAAAACCACCTGCGCAAAGGTGCTTTCACGTGCGGTGAACTGTCTTAACAATCATGACGGCTCGCCGTGTAACGAGTGCGAAATATGCAAGGGCATACTAAACGGCAGTATTCTTGACGTAAACGAGATAGACGCCGCATCTAACAGAAAAATCGACGATGTCCGTGAAATAATTTCCGATGTGAAATATGTTGCCTCCGCCGCAAAATATACCATTTATATTATAGACGAGGTGCATATGCTCACAACCGAGGCTTTCAATGCGCTTTTGAAAACGCTTGAAGAACCGCCCGAACACGTTATATTCATACTTGCCACAACCGAACCTCAGAAAGTTCCGCAGACGATACTCTCGAGATGTCAGCGGTTTGATTTTCGGCGTATACGTGTGGACGATATAGTAACACGTTTAAGGGAGATAGCGCACGGCGACAAGCTTACGCTGACGGACGGCGCATACAGAATGATTGCACGTCTGGGCGACGGCTCAATGCGTGACGCATTGAGCGTGCTTGAACGTGTGGTTTCGGCTTGCGGCGCAAGCATTTCCGAGGACGATATAATCGAAACACTCGGTATTTCAACACAGGAAAACGTTTTCGGGATAATAGATGCGGTTATCCGCAATTCGCCCGATGATATTTTAAAGACGATAGACGACGTACTCTCCGCAGGACGTGACCTTAACACGTTTGCGGATTCGGTAATAAAATATGTCCGTGACCTTTTGGTCTGCAAGGTGAGCAAAGAGCCCGAAAGCATACTTGACTACAGCAGTGAAGATATGGTAAAATTAAAGGCGCAGTGCGAAAAGCTGACCTTTGAGAAAATAAATAATGCCGTATCGGTGCTGTCGCAGGTGCGCTCGGAGGCGAAATGGGTAAAAACCCCGAGGATTATATACGAGCTTGCATTTATACGGCTTGCACAGCCCGAACTTGACTCAACGCCCGAGGCGCTTATGGACAAGCTCCGCTCAATGCAGACGCCGACGGTTTCCGTAAGCGGAGATATATCGGCACGGCTTGACGAGATAGAGAAAAAACTCAAAAACGGCGTTGTTGCCGCTCCCGTTCAAGCGGAGGAAAAAGCTTTGCCGAAGAAAAAGGAAGTAAGTATAAAGCTTTTTAACCCAATTCCGCAATCGGAGCTTAACGGTGCAAATCCGCTTGTTGTTCTGGCGAAAAAATGGGACAAATATGCGGCGTCGATGTGCAGTCAGGCAGGATATTTGAAAGGATTTCTGATAAACCGCCCGATAACGATAGACGCCGACGGAATAATTCTTTTGTTTAAGCGTGAAGAGGCGTTTTCAAAGGATTTGGCGGTTAATTACAAGGATACGCTTATTAAATTGTTCCGCAAATTGTCGGGAAGCGATTTTGTTATAAAATCCGCTTACGAGGACGAGCTGGAGGGGCATATTATTGATTTCTGGAGCTTGCCGTCGGTCGGCGAAACCGAGGAGGTCAGCGGCGGAGATCCGCTTGACGCTTTGGCGAAAAATTTCGGTGATATAATCGAAATGAGCGATGATTCGGAATTTTTAACGCATACTGCGGAGGACGATAACTTTTCGCAGTCCTCGTTTGAGGAAGATGACAGGGAAGAATTTTTAGAGGACGGCGAAATCGCCGACCCCGAAGATGAATAAATAAAAAGAAAGAGGGATTTTAAAAATGGGAAGATATAAGGGATTTTCAGGTTCGGGAATGAATCAGAAAAAGAATATGGGAAGTGTTATAAAGCAGGCTCAGAAAATGCAGGAGGAAATGGAACGCATACAGGAGGAGCTTGAAGATAAAACAGTTGAAGCCACATCGGGCGGCGGCGCGGTAACTGTAACCGTAAGCGGTAAAAAGGAAATTGTTTCGCTCAAAATACAGCCCGAGGCGGTTGACCCCGAGGACGTTGAAACACTCGAGGACCTTATCACCGTTGCTGTAAACGACGCTATAAAGAAGGCTGACGATATGATGGCAGAGGGTATGAGCGCCGTAACCGGCGGACTTAACATACCGGGATTATTCTGATGCATTCTCCGGTAATAGAAAGGCTGATTGAAAAATTTGAACAGCTTCCGGGCGTGGGCAGAAAAAGTGCGGAGAGGATTTCGTTTTATATTCTCGAGAGAATGTCAAAGGACGAGGCTCAGTCAATGGCTTCGGTCATAACCGAGGCAAAGGAGAAAATCCATCTTTGCGAACACTGCCAGAACCTGACCGATGAATCGCCATGCGCTATATGTTCGTCGCAAAAGCGTGACCGATCGGTTATCTGCGTTGTGGAAAGCCCGGAGGACGTATCGGCAATAGAAAACACAAACGAATATAACGGCTTGTATCATGTTCTGCACGGAGCGCTGTCGCCTATGGACGGCATAGGCCCGGACGACATTAAGCTCAATGAGCTTTTGCTGCGCCTTGCCGATGATACGGTAAAAGAAGTAATTCTTGCGACAAATCCTACCGTGAGCGGAACTGCCACGGCTGTATATATTTCTAAGCTGCTTGCGCAGTTTGACGTTAAGGTAACACGTATAGCCCACGGAATACCAATAGGCTCCGACCTGGAGTATGCGGATAAAATTACTATTATAAAAGCGCTTGAAGGCAGGCAGGTTATGTGACAAAAAATAAACTGCGGAAAATATATCTTCCGCAGTTTATTTTTTGTCAAGCAAAAAAACAGACTGTAAAAACAATCTGTTTTTATATGGAGCGGAAGACGAGATTCGAACTCGCGACGTTCACCTTGGCAAGGTGACGCTCTACCACTGAGCCACTCCCGCA
>CAKSPN010000050.1 GCA_934481375.1 uncultured Clostridia bacterium | reverse complement strand
ATCCGATTTTCAGTCCCGTAAGTGCGGTAAACGGATTTATCACCAGATTAATAAACAGCTTGCTCCACATAATGCGCCGAATATCGTCCGACACCTCCGTTTCAAAGCCTGCATTTTTTAAAACCTCCGCCGTCTTTTGCAAAATCCCCTCCGAAGCGCCGCCGATTACCGTCACGCCCGTTCCGCCGTGTCGGCACACACTGGGGCACACAAGCGTTGAATTGTGTCTGCTTGTACCTGCTATTATATTTTCCGACCCGCTTTGTTTTGCGATTGCGCTGTCGTTTCCCATACCGTTTTGCAAAGTCATAATCACGGTGTTTTTGCCTATTGTTTTCAAATTCTGCTCAATCGCCTCCGCCGTGTACGGCGACTTCACAAAAACAATCGCCAAATCGGAAACATCGTCATATTCCCCCGAAAGGTATGCTTTTGCATAAAATTTTTCCACGCCGTCTTTTTCCTCGACGGTAATTCCGTTTTGATTTATACAATCGACAACTTCTTTTGATACGTCTATCATAACGACTTCGTTGTTTCGGCTCAGATATGCGCCGTAGAGCAGACCCATCGCCCCGGCTCCCATAACAGTAATTTTCATATTTATCTCCGTTCCTTGCACCGCATATTTTTCATACTGTTATTATACACCCAAATCACAAATTTACAATACATAATTTAGGCAAAATTTGATTGACATAGCATTAATAAAATGGTAAACTGTAGTTATACAAAATATACATAGGAGTTAAATGCAGAATGGATAAAAAACTTTTCAAAAATCCCCCGTCAAAATTCAGGGGCGCACCGTTCTGGGGCTGGAACGGAAAAATTACCGAAAAAGAAGTCGAAAGCCAGATAGAAACCTTTAAAAAAATGGGCTTCGGTGGTTATCATATACACCCACGTACGGGAATGGACACCGCATATATGAGTGATGAATATGTGCAGCTTGTAAAGTGCTGTTTGGAAAAAGGCAAGTCAGAGGGAATGTATACATACCTGTATGACGAGGACCGCTGGCCGTCGGGATTTGGCGGCGGACTTGTGACGAAAAATCCCGAATACCGTTCACGCCAGCTTTTGCTCACACCCGTTTCGTATGCGGAATACGGCGAGGTTAATCCCGAGCCGAAATTCAGTGTAACAAATCAGCGTGCCGGAAACGGTACTCTTGCGGCTTGCTACGATATTGTGCTTGACGAAAACGGATTTTTGAAATCGTTTGACAAAATAGGCGAAAGCGATACCGCAAAGGGTACAAAGTGGTATGCGTATGCGGAAACGGCGCTTTCCTCGCCGTGGTTTAACGGCTATACGAACGTCGATGTGCTTAACCCCGATGCAACGGACGAATTTATAAAAGTAACACATCAGCGCTATTACGAGGCTGTCGGAGAGGATTTCGGCAAATATATACCGTCGATATTCGGCGACGAGGCACAGGTGACTTTCAAGAAAATGCTTGACGCTCCGTTTGACAAAACGGACGTAATTCTTGCATGGACTCCGAAAATGCCCGAGGAATACGAAAACTTTTACAGCGGCGATATTTTCGATATTCTGCCTTTGCTTGTATGGGAGGGTAACGGCTCTGCGGCGGCAAGATACCGCTATCATAATCTTGTTGCGGAGCTTTTTGCACGCAATTATATCGACAGAATAGGCAAATGGTGCCGTGAGCATAACATAAAATTCACGGGGCATATGATAAGCGAAGGCTCGCTCGAGGGACAGACCTGCAATATAGGCGATGTTATGCGTGCATACAGAGGTCTTACCATACCGGGCGTCGACATACTGGGCGACTGCGATGATTTTCTTTCAATCAAACAGGTGGCAAGTTCCTCAAGACAGTTCGGTGCAAACGGCGTTCTTTCGGAACTTTACGGCGTAACCGACTGGGATTTTGATTTCAGAGATCAGAAGTATCAGGGCGACTGGCAGACGGCTTTGGGCGTAACACTGCGCTGTCATCATCTTTCGTGGTACACAATGGAGGGCGAGGCAAAGCGTGACTATCCCCCGACCTTCAACTATCAGGCTCCGTGGCACGAAAAATACAGCTATCTCGAAAATCATTACTCACGTGCAAACTATATACTCTCCCTCGGAAAGCCCGATATAAAGATAGGCGTCTTAAATCCGATAGAGTCGCTTTGGGCGCATTTCGGAAACAAAATGCAGACCTCATGCGCGCAGAACGATATACAAAAAGCGTACGATTTTACCGTGAATACGCTTATGCGCAATAACATTGATTTCGACTGCATTTCGGAAGCGAATATGGAAATGCTTTTCAAGGAAACCTCTGACGGCACGCTTTGCCTTGGCGAGGAAAGCTACGAGGTGGTAATCCTCCCCGACTGCGAAACCCTGCGCAAATCCACGCAGAAAATGCTTTCCGATTTTGAAAGCAGAGGCGGAAAGCTTATATTTGTAGGTCAGGCTCCGAAATTTACGGACGGAGAAGAAACAAACGCATTTGCCGAAAGAGAGGCGATGCCGATGTTTGAGAACGTTCTTACCGAAAGCCTTGACAAGTACAGAAAGGTAAGAATATACTCCCCTTACGGCGCACCCTCGAACAGATTTTTCCACAATCACATAAAATGTGATGACAGCACGGAGTATCTGTTTTTGGCAAGCAATGTGCGCCCGTCGGGAAAGCATAATACGAAAGCGCAAAAATTTACGATATGCATAGACGGAAAATATTCGGCAGAAGTATGCGATACGATTTCGGGCGAAATATATCCCGTAAGCGCAGAGCATAAAAACGGCAGAACATATATCGGATATGATTTTTACGACAGTATGAGTTTGCTCCTCAAACTCACGCCGTCAGCCGACGAGGTGCATATAAGCAAAAAAGAGCCGTCAAAAGCCGCTCCTTTGAAAATAAACAATTATATGAATTATACGCTGTCCGAGCCTAACGTGCTTTTGCTTGATAAAGCGCAGTTCTCGCTTGACGGCGGAGAATTTACGGAAAACAAGGATATTCTTCTCGGCGACAACGAAATAAGAAAATCGCTCGGACTTCCGCTCAGAATGGACGTTGTTCTGCAACCGTGGGTTGTTCCCGACGTATACGATCACACAGTTGTGATGAAGTTTGAATTTGAGAGCGAAATCGAGGTTTCGGACGCTTATTTTGCGGCGGAACACATAGAAAACTCGGAAATAACCTTAAACGGCGAAAAGATCGATAACGCCGTCTGCGGTTATTACGTTGACAGAAGCATAAAGGAAATCAGACTCGGCGCACTGAAAAAGGGATTAAACACAATAACCGTAAAAATGCCGTTCGGGCAAAAATCAAATCTTGAAAACTGCTTTATCCTCGGCAATTTCGGCGTAAGCCTTCGCGGAGAGAGAGCAGTAATAACAAAGATACCCAACAAGCTGTATTTCGGCGATGTATGCAAACAGGGACTTCCGTTCTACGGCGGAAACATTACGTATCACGTAAAAGCTGAGGGCGATATAACCGTATCAAACGTAAATTATATCGGCACCGCCGCAGACGCAGACGGAGATATGTCGCTCACGTTTGCGCCGTACAGTGCAGACGTAAGCTGTAAAAATACAGTCGGCATAACCGTATACGGAAACCGATTTAATACATTCGGCGCAGTGCATAACATATCCGGCAGACGGTTTGTATCGCACCCGAACGAATGGCGCACAAGCGGCGGCGAACGCTGTGAAACCTATGTTTTAAAGCCCTGGGGGCTTATGACCGAGCCTTTAATACTTAAACGGGGTGATTAATATATGAACATTCTGCATATGAAATATGCGGTTGAGGTTGCAAAATCGGGTTCGCTCAACAAGGCGGCGGAAAGCCTTGCGATGAATCAGCCGAATTTGAGCCGTGCAATAAAGGAGCTGGAAAATTCGCTCGGCGTTGAGATTTTTACCAGAAGCGCAAAGGGTATGGTTTTAACGCCCGATGGGGAAACGTTTCTCCGATATGCAAACACAATCTTAAAGCAGGTGGACGAGGTTGAAAATATGTTCAAAAACGCCGCACTGCACAAAAAGCGTTTTTCCATATCAGTACCGAGAGCAAGCTATATTTCAGACGCATTTTCAAATTTTTCTCTTGCTCTTAGCAAAGAGAAAAACGTTGAAATATTTTATAAGGAAACAAACGCACAGCGTGTTATAAAGAATATACTCGAAGCGGACTATAACCTCGGCATACTGCGTTATGCCGAAAACTTTGACAAGTTCTATTCCGACCTTTTTAACGAAAAAGGCTTAAGGCATGAGCTGATTACGGAATTTAAGTATATTCTTCTTATGAATAAGGACAATCCGCTTGCAAAAAAGGATTTTATAACCTTTGAGGACCTCAAAGGCTATATAGAAATAGCGCACGCCGACCCGTTCGTGCCCTCACTGCCGTTTGCAAGCGTGCGCAAAGAGGAACTGCCCGACAACATAGACCGCAGGATATTTGTTTTTGAAAGAGCGAGCCAGTTCGATTTGCTCTCCAAAAATCCCGACACGTTTATGTGGGTCACTCCCTCGCCGAAAAGTCTGCTTGACCGTTTCGGACTTGTGGAAAAGAAAAACACAGAAAACAACAGAATATACAGGGACGTAATTATTCATAAAAAGGACTATGTTCTCTCCGGGCTTGACAAGCTGTTTATATCGGAGCTTTGCCAATCAAAGCGCGAGCTTTTTTAGCTATATCGAATTTTACATTACAGATATACGCAATAAACATTTCACAAAGCCTTGAAAGTATGTTAAAATATTATCAATGTCGGAAATATTCTCTCCGGCATGGGTATAAAACGCTTTATCATTACGAATAAGCAATAATTTACAAGGAGGATTATTATGTTGGAACGAAAGATTATTGACGGTGTGGAAGCACTTGAAGAAGCTCTTGCGAATATCAAAGAGGCGCAGAAGCAGTTTTCGTCTTTCACACAGGAACAGGTCGACAAAATATTCTTTGCCGCTGCGTCCGCTGCGAACAAGCAAAGAATACCTCTTGCAAAAATGGCAGTCGAGGAAACGGGTATGGGAGTCGTTGAGGATAAGGTTATAAAAAATAACTATGCGGCTGAATATATTTACAACGCATACAAAGACACCAAAACCTGCGGAGTCCTTGAAGAAGATAAGGCATACGGAATAAAGAAAATAGCAGAGCCGATAGGCGTTATTGCAGCGGTTATACCTACAACCAACCCGACGTCAACGGCTATATTTAAAACGCTTATAGCGCTTAAAACAAGAAATGCAATAATCATCTCACCGCACCCCAGAGCGAAAAAATCCACTATTGAGGCGGCTAAAGTGGTGCTTGACGCAGCCGTTAAGGCAGGCGCACCCGAGGGGATTATCAATTGGATAGATACACCTTCGCTCGAAATGACAAACCTTCTTATGAAAGAAGCGGACATCATACTTGCAACGGGCGGTCCGGGAATGGTTAAGGCGGCATATTCGAGCGGTAAGCCGGCGCTCGGCGTCGGTGCGGGAAACACACCTGCAATCATTGACGATACGGCAGATATTGTGCTTGCTGTAAGCTCGATTATCCATTCAAAAACCTTTGACAACGGTATGATATGCGCATCGGAGCAATCGGTAATAGTTCATAAGAACATATACGATGCGGTCAAAGAGGAATTTGAATACAGAGGTTGTTACTTCCTTAAAAAGGACGAAACCGAAAAGGTAAGAAAAACCATTCTTATAAACGGTGCGCTTAATGCCAAGATAGTAGGTCAGCCGGCATACAAGATAGCACAGCTTGCCGGAGTTACGGTTCCCGAAACAACGAAAATCATTATCGGCGAAGTGGAGAGTGTTGAGCTTTCGGAGGAATTTGCACACGAAAAGCTCTCTCCCGTACTTGCAATGTACAAGGCGGAGGATATACAAGACGCTTTCGACAAAGCGGAGCATCTTATTGCAGACGGCGGCTACGGTCACACATCATCGATATATTTGAACGCCGTAACGGAAAAAGAAAAACTCAACGAATTTGCGCACAGAATGAAAACCTGCCGCATACTTGTAAACACACCCTCGTCCCACGGCGGTATCGGTGATTTATACAACTTCAAGCTTGCGCCGTCGCTTACGCTCGGCTGCGGAAGCTGGGGCGGAAACTCGGTATCGGAAAACGTAGGAGTAAAGCATCTTATAAATATAAAAACAGTTGCCGAAAGAAGGGAAAATATGTTGTGGTTCAGAGCGCCTGAAAAGGTATATATCAAAAAGGGCTGTCTGCCCGTTGCTCTTGATGAGCTTAAGCACGTAATGGGTAAAAAGAGAGCGTTTATCGTAACCGACAGCTTCCTTTACCAAAACGGTTACACCAAGCCTATCACCGATAAGCTTGACGAAATGGGCATAGCGCATACAACATTCTTTGACGTTGCTCCCGACCCGACTTTAGGCTGTGCAAAAGAGGGCGCAAAGCAGATGTCCGCTTTTAAGCCCGACTGCATTATAGCGCTCGGCGGCGGCAGTGCAATGGACGCCGGCAAAATTATGTGGGTAATGTATGAACACCCCGAGGCAGACTTTATGGATATGGCAATGCGCTTTATCGATATAAGAAAGCGTGTGTATACTTTCCCGAAAATGGGCGAAAAGGCATACTTTATCGCAATCCCGACCTCTGCCGGAACAGGCTCGGAGGTAACGCCGTTTGCGGTTATAACCGATGAAAACACGGGCGTTAAATATCCGCTTGCGGATTATCAGCTGTTGCCGAATATGGCGGTAATAGATACCGATTTCCATATGAGCGCACCGAAAGAGCTTACCGCCGCATCGGGCATAGACGCCGTAACGCACGCACTTGAGGCATACGCCTCGGTTATGGCTACCGATTACACGGATGGACTTGCGGTAAAAGCACTCAAGAATATATTCAAGTATCTGCCCCGTGCTTATGATAACGGTCAGGAGGACATCGAAGCACGTGAGAAAATGGCGAACGCCGCAACAATGGCGGGTATGGCTTTTGCCAACGCATTCCTCGGCGTGTGCCATTCAATGGCGCACAAGCTCGGAGCGTTCCATCATCTGCCGCACGGCGTTGCAAATGCGCTTATGATAGAAGAAGTGCTTCGCTTTAACGCCGCAGAGGCTCCCGCAAAAATGGGAACTTTCTCACAGTACGATCACCCGAAAACGCTTGAAAGATACGCAGAGGTTGCGGACGCTCTCGGTCTCGGCGGTGAAACGGACGAGGAAAAGCTTGAAAATCTCATAAAAGCGGTAAACGCTCTTAAAGACAGAGTGGGAATAAAGAAAACCATAAAGGATTACGGTATTGACGAAAAGGATTTCCTTGACAGACTCGACGCAATGGTAGAGCAGGCATTTGACGACCAGTGCACGGGCGCAAATCCCCGTTATCCGCTTATGAGCGAGATAAAGGAAATGTATCTTAACGCTTACTACGGCAAGCACAGCAAAAAGGCTGTCAAAAAGGAAAAGCTCGATACCGAAAAAGACGCTCATGATTTCAAACAGGCTTATCGAGAGGACAAAACAAGAAAGTAAAGGAGTGATAACAAATGAATCTGGACAGAATTATTGCGGTCAGAAACAACAAAACAATTTACCGTGACGGCAGTGTGTGCCTTAAAGTGTTCAACAGCGATTTTTCAAAAGCGGACATTTTAAACGAGGCGCTTAACCAGGCACGTGTTGAGGAAACAGGGCTTAATATCCCGAAAGTTCACGAAGTCACCGTTATAGACGGCAAATGGACAATCGTTTCCGACTATATAAAAGGAAAAACTCTTGCACAGCTTATGGAGGAAAATCCACAGAAGAAAGACGAGTATATGGATTTGTTTGTAAATCTCCAGCTAGAGGTTCACAGCAAGGAATCTCCCCTTTTGACGAAATTAAAGGATAAAATGAGCAGAAAAATCAGCCTTACGGATTTGAGCGCAACGGTCAGATACGATCTGCACACACGTCTTGAGGCTATGCCCAAGCACAAAAAGCTTTGCCACGGCGATTTCAATCCGTCAAACATAATCATCTCCGACGACGGCACGCCGTATATCCTCGATTGGTCGCACGCAACACAGGGAAACGCCTCCGCCGACGCCGCAAGAACATATCTTTTGTTCTGGCTTAGCGGTGACATAACCGGCGCAGATAAGTACCTTGATTTGTTCTGTGAAAAGAGCGATACCGCAAAGCAGTACGTGCAAAAGTGGATGCCTATTGTGGCGGCGTCGCAGAGCGTCAAAGGCAACGAAAAGGAACGTGAATTCCTTAACTCATGGATAAACGTAGTTGACTACGAATAAATAAAAGCATATAATACCCCCGGCGCCGCATTCTTGCGGCGGGGGTTTTGTGCCTTTACGGCACGGAAAGGAAGGTTTATTATGAAAGTAACAGTATGTATCGGATCATCATGCCACATTAAAGGCTCACGCCAGGTAGTGGAGCAGTTGCAGTATCTTATAAGCGAAAATGCTCTCGGCGATAAGGTGGAGCTTGCAGGGACTTTTTGTATGGGAAGATGTCAGGACGGAGTCTGTGTAACGGTTGACGATAACTTCTTCTCGGTTTCTCCCGAAACGGTGGACGAGTTCTTTAAAGAAAACGTTATGGGTGCGGTGAAATGATTATTGAAATTTGTGTGGGAAGTTCGTGCCATATTAAAGGCTCGCACGAAATAGTTGAGCTTTTTCAAAAGGAAATCGAAACCCGAAAGCTTGATAACGAAATCACGCTCGCCGGCTGTTTCTGTACCGGCAAATGCAACCGTGAGGGGGTTACGGTCGTGATTGACGATGTAACGCACACCGGTCTTACTCCCGATAAATTTGATGAATTTTTTAAAGAAAACGTACTTGATAAACTATAATGGAAAGGAACGGTTTTGGTTATGACAGATTGTCTGACTCTGAAAAAGTCCAACTGTAAAAACTGCTATAAATGCATACGCCACTGCCCCGTTAAATCAATCCGCTTTTCGGGAAACCAGGCGTATATTATAGGAAACGAATGTATTTTATGCGGACAGTGCTTTGTAGTCTGTCCCCAGAACGCAAAACAAATTGTTGACGAAACCGAAAAGGTCAAGGTGCTTTTAAACAGCGGCGACCCCGTATATGTAAGCCTGGCTCCGTCTTTTGTGGCAAATTATGACGGCGTGGGCATATCGTCTATGCGCAAAGCCTTAAAAGCGCTCGGATTTGCCGACGCGGAGGAAACCGCAATAGGCGCAACAATGGTTAAAAACGAATATGAAAAAATGATTAATGACGGCACAAGAGACGTTATAATTTCCTCCTGCTGTCATTCTATAAATCTTTTGATACAAAAATATTTCCCGTCGGAGCTTCCGTATCTTGCGGACGTTGTATCGCCGATGCAGGCGCACTGCAACGAAATAAAGCGCATACACCCGAATGCAAAAACCGTTTTTATTGGGCCGTGCGTTGCAAAAAAGGACGAAGCGGCGCATTATGAGGGCATAGTTGATGCCGTGCTGACGTTTGACGAGCTTACAAAATGGCTCAGGGACGAAGGTATAGAGCTTGAGGCTCAAATGGATTTTGATAATGACAGCCGTGCCCGTTTCTTCCCCACTACCGGCGGAATTTTAAAAACAATGACGCAGGACAACCCTGACTATACCTATATGGCGATAGACGGTGTGGAAAACTGTATTTC
>CAKSPN010000049.1 GCA_934481375.1 uncultured Clostridia bacterium | reverse complement strand
TTCATAGTAATCGTCATACTCGCCACTGTTTATAAGATTTTGCTTCTCAATACTGACAGCCAGTTTGAAAAGCATATCAACTAATCTGTCGCTGTGTCTTTCAATAGTACAGTCCACCGCCTGAACCAACAGCTTATTCATATATGTACCTATGCTATCGTACTGAAGCTTTGATAAGTATTCCTCGATAGCTTCATTACAAAATGCACTCTCGCTTTTGTAACCTAACTCCTCAACAAAATTCTTAATTAACCTTCTGACCTCAGGAGTAACATTGAAAGTCATCTTGACCTTTTTGTTGTTCTTCATAAAAAATTCACCTCCAATCACATACTCATCTGCATTCCATGCGATGTGTTTCGTCTGTATTCTTTTGCTCTTTCCTTTGAATCCACAATTGATTTTGTGAAACCTTCCTTGATGTCTTGCTCTATCGACTGCTCACCCATTTTACAGATTGCGAATACAATTCCGCTATAGGCAGGAGATGCTTGTTCTGTGTTTGCATATAAATCATTCTGCCTGTTGTCCTTGGGTGCTGCCTTGAGAACAACATTTTCCAATCGTCTTTGGAAGTTTAAGTTCTTCTCAAGCGGATCGAAGCACTCCTTTGGGTTCTTGTAATAATATTTCAGAAGAGCAAGTTGTATCTGACACCACTGTTGATATAGGTTTTGTATGTTGTCATCCTTGCAGACAACTTTTACAACAGCATCAACTTTTTCTTTTTGCTCACGGGATATGAACTGATAATTTCTCTTGCCTGTGTACCCATCAAGAGAGAACTTCAATTCATTAAACGCATCAGCAAACTCATCAGGAGCCTCGTCAATATCAATTTTGAAATCGTTAAGATTTTCTTTTGCCTCTTCAATAATTTTGTCTCGGAGCGTCTGCCTTTCATCATAAACCTGTTTCAGTTCATCCTTGAACATAGTTTTGACATACATATCTTTGTACTGATTGTAGTCCTTCTTTGAAAGGAATTCGCCGCCGGGTTCTTTATTGAAGATGATTAAGTGCATATGATAATGACCTTCCGCTTTGTGGAACGCTCCGTACCATTTCATATTCTCCGCAGGAATTCTATGGTATGATGCAATCTCAAACTGCTTTGACCGAACCAAATTTCTCCATGCATCCGGTGTATCATACCCAAGTCTTTCGGCATCCTCTTGTCTTAGAGACACAATCTGAGTCCACACAATTCCGGTATGACTATTGATTTCCTTTATTGCTTTTTCCAAATTAACATAGTCCTCCTGACCGAATAAACCATGTTCACCCATCTTAACAACTCCAGGTCTCTCCGAAATATATTTCGTATGAATATCCATTCTTCTTGCGTTAATTGTTTTGTCAACTCCCTTTCTATTTGCGATGTAGTTTGTAAAATTCTCACCGACACTTTTGCCGGAGGAAGCATATGCAGTTATTACAACAACTTTACTCATTGTATCACTCTCCATTTCTTAAAAATTATTAAAATACCAATAGCACCTGTCAAAGCACCTGTTGAACCGCCCAACAATGCGGACTTTCTTTACTTTCAGTACCAAATTAGCACCAGCAGATGCATTTATAATTCTTCCGCAGGGCTTCGCACGGCGATGCAAGCACGCTTGGGGCGAATAGCGCACCAAGCTTTATCCTGTCTCTTTCATTTTTTGCTACAAACTGTTCTTCGGCGTGCTCTGTCAAGTGTTATCTTGTACTGTTCAAATCGTTATTAAGGTTATTGGAATAAAAAAATAATTGATTTGCGAACCTCTCAAAGAGGAGCTAATCAATTAAATCATCACTCTATTTTATTGCCTATAATATTCTTATCCAATAACCCTTTTGTTATTATTAACTTAGTATTATTTGCAGCCGTTTTTCACACCACCTGATACAAAAATCAACCACCATTTATTCAAGCACTTTATCAGTCAATCGATATAGATTGGAGGTGGAGCATCCGTTTTTCTTTTTGCGATTGACTTTGATTATGTAACCCGACTTAACCAATTTAGGTATTGTGTTTTTGACAGTTGTTAAACCAATACCTGTTTCCTGATGTATCGTATCAAGAGAAGGGAAGCAGGAGTTGTCATTCCCTGACCTCATACAGAGATAACACAGTATCTTAAATTCGTTACCGCTGATATTCTTATCGGTGATAATCTTGTTTAAAATAGTTGTGAAATTTCCCTTTAGTTTTTTCATAAAATCCTCCTTTCTGCTCCAACAATGAAGCGCTGTAGTTTTGGCACAAATAACACAAATTAAATTTATTTCAAGACACAAAAAAGCCTTGCAAAACCTAAGTTTTACAAGACTTTTTACCTGATTATTTGTGCTAAATGTATCCGTTTTCACCTTTTGGCTTAAATTTGGCTTAAGGCTTAAGCTTTTTAAGCACTTCCGTTTTCTCAAACCCGCATAAACACTGGGTTTTTGCCGTGTTTATTTATCAAGTGGCTTCATTGTCGGGAACAGGAGCACGTCTCTGATTGCGGGGGAGTCGGTCAGGAGCATACACATACGGTCTATGCCGAAGCCTATTCCGCCGGTTGGCGGCATACCTATTTCGAGCGCACGCATAAAGTCCTCATCTGTGGTGTTTGCTTCCTCATCGCCCTGCGCAAGCTGTTCCTCCTGCGCCTTAAAGCGTTCTCTTTGATCAATCGGGTCGTTAAGCTCGGAATATGCATTCGCCATTTCCCAGCCGTTCATAAAGAACTCAAAACGCTCAACATATTCGGGATCGTCCGGCTTTTTCTTCGTAAGCGGCGAAATCTCTATCGGGTGATCCATTACAAATGTCGGCTGGATAAGATGTTCTTCAACATATTCTTCAAAGAACAGGTTCAGAATATCGCCCTTTTTGTGTCTTTCCTCATATTCGATATGATGTTCTTTTGCAACCGCTCTTGCTTCTTCAAGCGTTTTTATTTCTCTGAAATCAACGTTGGCGTACTTTTTAACGGCGTCAAGCATTGTGATACGCTCAAAAGGCTTGCCGAGGTCCATTTCAATACCGTTGTAGGTAATCTTTGTCGTGCCGAGTACATCCTGCGCAACGTGACGGTACAGGTTTTCGGTCAAATCCATCATACCGTGGTAATCCGTATACGCCTGGTAAAGCTCCATAAGCGTAAATTCGGGATTGTGGCGTGTGTCAAGACCTTCGTTTCTGAAAACTCTGCCTATTTCATACACACGGTCAAAACCGCCGACAATAAGTCTTTTTAAATACAATTCAAGCGATATGCGAAGCTTGAAATCCTCGTCCAATGCGTTGAAATGCGTTTCAAACGGTCTTGCGGCGGCTCCGCCCGCATTTGAAACGAGCATGGGAGTTTCAACCTCGAGGAAATCCTGCGCATTGAGGTAACTGCGTATTGCCGCAATGATTTTTGAACGCTTAATAAATGTGTCCTTAACGTCGGCGTTCATTATCAAATCAACATAACGCTGACGGTATCTTGTGTCCGTGTCGCTCAAGCCGTGGAATTTTTCGGGGAGGGGCATAAGTGATTTTGAAAGAAGCGTTACGTCCTTTACCAATACGGAAATTTCTCCCGCTTCGGTGGTGAACACTTCGCCCTCAACGCCTGCTATATCGCCGATATCAAGCTTTTTGAAACGCTTGTACTCATCTTCGCCCAAAACGTCCTTTTTAAAGAAAGTCTGTATCTTTCCCGAAACGTCCGCCAAATCGCAGAAGCCTATTTTGCCCATACCTCTTTTTGACATTATTCTTCCTGCTATTTTTACGGTTTTGCCCTCGTATTCGGCATAGTTTTCCTTTATCTGCGCCGCTTTTGTGTCACGGTCATACTTGGTAATTTTAAACGGATCACAGCCTGCCTCGCAGTATTCGGCGAGCTTGTCACGCCTGTTCTTTAAAATTTGCTTTAATCTTGCTTGTGTTTGTTCCTGTTCCATTAAAATTATTCCTCCTGAGTTTTAGTTACATTCTTACTGATTATATACCAAAACCGAAAATATTACAATATCTTTTTTCAAAAAAGCCGATAACTTGTAAACAAATGCCGTAAATGAAGCCGTTCTATTGACAAAACTTATGAAATTTATTACAATATCGGTATCAAACAAGGAGATGATATTTGTGCGCAGATTTTTTATCGTGCTTGCGGCGGTGTTTGCGATTTTCACAACAACGGCGTCGGCGGAGCGTACGGGCACGAAATATTTAAAGCATATAACTGGTTGGTACGGTGTTGATTGCGAGAAGATATACACACCGTCGGACAAGCTTACGTTTTATCTCGACAGCGGAGATTTCACGGCACAGCTCGGTGCGGAGGCGATGCCGATAAACACAACGGACAAAAAACTTACATACTCGTCCTCGGACGAAAGCATTGTAACGGTGGACGAAAACGGAACGGTTACTTCAAAAAACAAAGGCGGAGCGGCATCTGTTACGGTAAACTGCGGCGATGTGTCGGCGGAAGTGCCGGTTGAAGTGGTGCGGGGAGTTACGGGAATATCGCTTTCACATACCGATCTCACATTTTACGCCGACAGACCGCAGTCTGCGGCTCTGAAAGCGACGGTGTACCCGTCGGACGCAACGAATAAAAACGTAAAGTGGACATCAAGCGACACGGCGGTTGCGGCTGTGGACGAAAACGGCACAATAACGCCGAGCGGAGTCGGAACCGCGACGGTGAGCGCAGTGACGGAGGACGGCGGATTTAAAGCGGAATGTACGGTGCGAGTGACAATCTATAATGTGCCCGTGCGTGCTGTGTTTATAGAAAATGCCGTCGAGGCAATAAGGATAGGCGGTGAGTACAGGCTTACGGCGTACATATATCCGCAGAACGCACGCAATAAATATGTAGGCTGGTCGTCGGACAATACTTCGGTTGCGGAGGTTGACGGAAACGGGAATCTAAGGGGAATATCGGAGGGAAATGCGCTCATACGTGCGGTATCGGCAAACGGTGCGGAGGATACGTTCACCGTAAACGTTGTTCCCGATGACGGAACGCCGTTTGAATACAGGATTATTTCAAGACCCGTTTCGGAACGCATAGCGGAACTTTCCGTACCGGCAGTTTATTCGAATTACAAAATAACGCTTGCAGAGGCGGTGAAAAAACAGCTTGCGCAAAACCCCGTTACATTTTCAAACAAAGCGTCACCTGCATCGGCGGCGGAGGTGCAGAAGTACATTAACCCGTCAAACTTTGCGTCCGGCAGTGCAAAGTATCAGTTTGCACTCCTAAACGGAACAAACGGTTTGAGTGTTGAAACGCTTAACACATATCTAAGCAACAAAGGTGTGCTTAAGGGAAAGGGCAGTGTGTTTATCGATGCGTCAAAAAAGTACGGAGTGAGCGAGATATACCTTGCCGTGCATGCCGTTTTGGAATCGGGCAGCGGTACGTCAAGGCTTGCCTGCGGAATTGATTACAACGGCACAACCGTGTACAATATGTTCGGAATAGGCGCATATGACAAAGACCCCGAAAACGAGGGCGCAAAATATGCATACGAGCATGGCTGGACAAGCGTTGACAGCGCAATATACGGCGGAGCAAAGTGGATAAGCGAGAATTATATAAACGGCTCGTCCAAGCAGAATACGCTCTATAAAATGCGGTGGAATCCGTCAAATCCGGGAGTGCATCAGTATGCAACGGACGTTGCCTGGGCGGTCAAGCAGGCAGGAACGCTGTACTCGCTGTTCGGCGCACTGCCGGAGGCTAATGTGAATTTTGACGTTCCCGTATACAAAGGGGAAAACGAGTGTATTATTTCATATGAATAAATACTATTGCAAAGACGGCAAAAACAGAGTATAATATAACTAATTTACAAAAGTGAAGGGGTCAGTATAAATATGATGAGATTACCGGCAATATGGTTGGGCAAGGCGCTCACCGCCGCAGGAAAGCTTATGGGGAAGAAATCCTCGTCAAGTCCGGGTGCGTTTGCGCTGAAACTTTGCCCGAACCTGGTGAGCGATTTGAACAAACGCATATCGAAAAAGATAATAGTCACCTGCGGAACGAACGGAAAGACAACAACAAACAATCTTTTGTGCAGTGCTCTTGAGGCGAAGGGCTATAAGGTGCTGTGCAACCGCCTGGGAGCGAATATGTTAAGCGGTATCGCAACGGCGTATTTGCAGGAGGCGGATATATTCGGACGCCTTAAGGCGGACTATGCGTGTCTTGAAATAGACGAGGCATACACGCCGATTGTTTTTGAACAGGTAAAACCCGATATAATGGTTATAACAAATCTTTTCCGTGATCAGCTTGACCGCTACGGCGAGATAGACATAACCTCCGATATAATAAAACGTGCTATAGAAAAAGTACCGTCCGTACAGCTTTTGCTGAACGGCGACGATCCGCTCTGCACGCAGTTCGGCAAGCTTTCCGAGGCGAAATATTACGGAATATCCGAAAAAGTTCTGCCGCAGACGAACGACACGAAAGAGGGACGTTTCTGCCCCGTGTGCGGCGAGGAACAGCGGTATAATTATTATCATTACAGCCAGCTGGGCGATTATTACTGCCCGAAATGCGGCTTTAAGCGCCCCGATATAGATTTTGACGTAACAAATGTACATCTCGGCACGGAAATGGCATTTGACATAAACGGTCAGCATATGACCGTAAATTATAAGGGTTTTTACAATATATACAACCTTGCCGCAGTGTACGGCGTGCTTAATATTCTCGGCGAGGGTGCGGCGGATTTTGACGCACTTTTGGCAAAATACAAACCGCAGATAGGCAGAATGCAGGAGTTTGCGTTTAAAAAGCCGGTAATTCTGAGCCTTTCAAAGAACCCGGCGGGATTTAACCAGGCAATTGCCACCGTGAACGGCGACAAGCGCAAAAAAGACGTAATAGTCGCAATAAACGACAAGGCAAACGACGGACGTGACGTATCGTGGCTTTGGGACGTGGACTTTGACAAAATAAAGGACGAAAACCTCAATATGCTAATAACAACGGGGATACGCCTTTGGGATATAAGCCTGCGCTTCAAATATGCGGACATAAACGTTGATATGATAACGCACGATATGAGAGCGGCTGTGAAAAATGCGCTTGCGTCCGACTCCGAGGCGGTGTATGTACTTGTGAATTACACGGCGCTGTACCCAACGGAGAGCGTATTGAATGAACTGCTTAAAAATGACGGAAACGGAGATTGATTAAATGAAGATAAAAATACTGCATCTCTATCCCGATTTGCTTAATCTGTACGGCGACAGGGGAAATATAGAATGCTTGAGAAAACGGCTTTTGTGGCGTGGGATAGACGCCGAATGTGCCGAATACACCTGCGAAAGCAAGGATTTTGATTTGTCGGACTGCGACATAGTATTTCTCGGCGGCGGAAGCGACAGGGAACAAAAGCTTGTATGCGAAAGACTTCTCGGACACAGAAAGGAAATAAGCGAATTTGTCGAAAACGGCGGTTCGCTCGTTGCGGTGTGCGGAGGGTATCAGCTTTTGGGCGAATATTACAAGCTTGAAAACGAAACCATAGAGGGTTTGGGAATACTCGATATATATACCGTTCAGGGCAAGGGACGGCTTATCGGCAATATAGTTCTTGACTCGGACATTGCCGGGAAAATAGTCGGCTTTGAAAACCACGGTGGAAGAACATATATAGGAAAACACACTCCGCTCGGACGTGTTCTGTACGGAAACGGAAATTCCGACAACTGCGGATACGAGGGCGTAATTTACAAAAATGTGGTAGCCACATACCTGCACGGACCTCTGTTCCCCAAAAATCCCAAGCTGTGCGATTATGTGCTTACAAATGCACTCAAGAAAAAATACCCTGAATTTACAGAGCTTTCACCTCTTGACGATACGCTGGAAATAACGGCGAACAATTATATAGCGGAACGCTTTAAAAAGTAAACTTTTTTTGAATAATTCGTTGAATTTGTTGACTTTTTGCCGTATGCTGTTATAATAGCGTATAGTTAATCAATGTCAAGAGGGATTTTATGAATATAAATATAAAAAGAGCGGATATAATAACGCCCTTAAAAACTTATAAATATAAAATACTCGTGTTTTTAACCACGCTGATGGCAGGAGTTGTTATACTTTCGTCGGTCGCAGTCATAACCACGGATATAAGCGCAACGCTGAAAAGGCGTGCGACTCACGGTGAGTATGCCATGGTACTGCCGCATTATTCAAGCTTTGATTTTTCGGATTTCCACTCGGCGGTAAAGCCAAGCTGGAAAGAGGAAACCTTAAAGCTTACGGACGGCAGGACGGTTACAAAAATCCATGCAAACGTTTATCCGATAAATCTGCGTAATGTAAGCATTACATACGCTTCGGACAATGAGAACGTTGCAGCGGTGGACGAAAACGGAAACATAGAGGCGAAAAATCCGGGTGCGGCAAAGATAAAAATAGTTGCCGACAACGGAGAACGGCATATGGAAACCGAGGCTGAACTGACCGTTGTACAGCCGGTAACGGGATTGTTTATGCCCGAAACAACGGTTACGCTGTACAAGGGCAGTACCGGACAGCTTTTAAAATGCGAAACAGTACCGCAGAATGCGACAAATCAGAATATGGTATGGCAGAGCAAAAACGAAAAAGTCGTAACGGTTGACAACAACGGACACGTCAAGCCTGTCGGCTTGGGTATGGCGGAGGTTACCGCAAAAAGCGACGACGGCGGTTTTGAGGCAAAATGCTATGTGACGGTTGTGAATTATTCGGTTGACGTGAACAGCGTAAGCATAAAGAACGATTATAAAGAGGACGCTTATCTGCGTGTGGGCGAGTCGATAAATCTCGTGACGGAAACAGAGCCTGAAAACGCAAGAAACAAGACTCTAAAATGGACGAGCAGTAATATTGCCGCCGCAACCGTCAGCCAGACGGGACGTGTGCTCGCAAGAGGCGTCGGCAAAACCACGATAACCGTTTCTTCGGTAAACGGAAAAACGGATACATTTAATCTTACGGTACAGCCGGGAGTTGTGCGCGATCCGTTTAACCTCAACGGCGGCGAAACGTACACAAGCGGCGGAGTGACGTACACGGCGTACAATATGTCGCTTTTGGATATGACCGCAATACAGATGAACAGCGATCCCGTTCCGCATAAGGGAGGCTCTGCGGCGTCGTATGACGAGGTAAAGGCAGCGCTCGATCCGAGCTCATACAGTAACGGAGCGTATAAGTATCAGTTCCTTGACCTTTCGTACACGAACGGAATAAGCGAGGAGTCGCTGAACGCTTTCCTTGCCGATAAGGGCATTTTACGGGGACACGGCGCCGACTTCATAGCGGCGGCAAGGGCGTACAATGTTTCGGAGGTATATCTTGTTGCTCATGCGTGCCTTGAAACCGGAAACGGCACGTCCACGCTGGCGAACGGTGTGCTTGTGGGCGGCGTGACGGTGTACAATGTGTACGGAATAGGCGCATACGATTCGGGTGCGGTATTCTACGGCTCAAGAAAAGCATACCAGGAGGGCTGGACGGACGTATCGTCGGCAATAATGGGCGGTGCGCAGTGGATAAGCAGTCATTATATCAATACCGCTTACGGCAGACAGAACACTCTCTATAAGATGCGCTGGAATCCCGATAATCCGAGCGAGCATCAGTATGCGACGGATATTGAATGGGCAACTCAGCAGGCTGTCAATATTGAGAGAATATTCAGAATGTTCCCCGAAGCCGTAAAATCGTATGATGTACCGGTGTACAACGATACGGCGGCAGTTGCGATAGATACGAGTAATTAAAAAAAGAAGCAGAGCCTGTCGGCAAAATATTGCCGACAGGCGAAAAAAGTGACATATCACTTTTTTCAAAACTACTGTATGAAAAAATCGAAAGTTCCGTTGATTG
>CAKSPN010000048.1 GCA_934481375.1 uncultured Clostridia bacterium | reverse complement strand
ACCGAGCCCCGTTCCGTTCACCTTGCGCGAATGACTTTTATCAACCCTGTAAAATCTTTCAAATATTCTGTCAATATCCTCCTGCGGAATCCCGATTCCCGTATCGGCAACCGTAAGGCGGTTTTCCCAGACAGTTACCGTCACGCTGCCGCCGTCGCGGTTATATTTTATGGCATTGTCGCACAGATCATAAATAAGCTCCACCACATGGCGGCGGTTTGCATGAACAATGCAGTCGGCGCCGCCCGTTTGCAGCGTGACATTGCGCTCCTTTGCCGCTTCCGAAAGCATTTCCGCAGCTTCCGCCGCCGCGCTGCTCAGGGAAAAATCCGTTTTATCGACGCTTGTATTATTTTCATCGAGATTGGAAAGACGCATAATATCTTCAATCAGCGAAATCATACGGCGGCTTTCTTTTTCGATTTTCTGCGCAAACAGAACCGTGTTATCTCCGCCCATTCCCGCCGCTATAAGCTGAGAGTAGCCGTGAATGGACGTAAGCGGAGTTTTAAGCTCATGCGAAACATTTGCCGTAAATTCACGCCGCAGAACCTCTCGCTTTTCGCTTTCCGTAACGTCTATTATCACGATTACGGCGCCTATTATTCTGCCGTCCTCCAGAACGGGATTTGCAATCAGATTGTACGTCCGCTCATCGTATGTCATATTGCTCTGCGCACGCCCGCCGTCCAAAGCCTTTTCTATAACCTCACGGAAATTCTCGGTACGGTTAAGCGTCAGAACGCTTCCGTCATTTTCGTCCGCACCGAGCAGTTTGAGCGCCGCACTGTTGTATGAGAGAAGATTTGTGCGGTTGTCTATTACCAAAAAACCCTCGCTCATATTTTCCGTAATCAACTGAAATTCCTCCTGCTTTTGGCGTGCGGTTTCAAGCTGATTTTGTATGGTTTCTTTCTGATGTACGATTTTTCTTATAAGCGGAGAAAGCTCATCATATGTATCAACGCTTTCGGGATTGTCGGGGTCTATGTCGTTTATCGGCTTAAGCACGCTCTTTGATACTCTCGATGAAAGAATAAGCGACAGTATAAGTGCGAAAAACAGCACGATTATCATAGGGTGAACAAGTCCCAGAAGTATTGTTATTATCGTGTATTGCGTTGTCGAAATCCGAAGAACGTTTCCGTCATCAAGTTTTTTTGCATAGTACACGGTTTTTTCGGTCAGTGTTTTTGAATAGCGCACGCTTGTGCCGCTTCCGACCTGCATCGCATCACGGAACTCCTTGCGGTCGGAATGATTGCCGAGCGTATCCTCGTCTGCGGCGGTGTCGTATTTAACCGTACCGTCGGGGGATATGAGCGTCACACGCGCGTCGCCTACGGGATTTTCACCGAAGAAATCCTCGCCGCTTTGCTGTATGGCGTATTCTATGTACTTTTCTTCACGTTTAAGCTCGTCTATTATGCGGTTTTCAAAATAATCGTATAAAATACCAGTAAAAAGCACAAGGCTTGCCAGCACTACGGCAACGGATACCAAAAATGACGAACGGAATATTTTATTGGTCATTGCGCTCTCCTTCTATTTTGTAGCCTATATTCTTTACGGTGCGTATCAGTCCGCCCGAATTGCCGAGCTTTACCCTAAGTTTTCGTATATGTACGTCAAGCGTTCGTGACTCGTCGTAAAATTCGCCCCATACCTTTGAAAGAAGCTCGTCACGGCTTACCACGTTCCCGTTTGCCTCAAGCAGAGCCAAAAGCAGGGAATATTCCTTGTAGGACAGCTTTATGTCCCCGCCGTCCGCACGGATAATGTGCTTTTCGGGGTTTACGTACAAGCCTTCGATTTTATACTCAACGCACTTTTTCTCGTCTTTGTACGCACGCCGCAAAAGCGCGCGCACTCTCGATACAAGCTCGGTCATACCGAACGGCTTGGCAATGTAATCGTCTGCACCCATATCGAGTCCGGTCACTTTGTCATACTCGCTGCCCTTTGCCGTAAGCATAATAACGGGAATATCATATTCGTTTGTCCGAAGTTTTTTTAATATCGAAAGACCGTCCTCCTCCGGCAGCATTATGTCAAGCATAATAAGCTTTGGGCGAAAATCTTCAAACGCCGTCCAAAATTCGCTCGGATAGGCAAAGCCTTTCACCTCATAGCCTTCTTTTGACAGAGCATAGCATACGAGCTTTCTGATATTGTCGTCATCTTCAACTAAGTAAATCATAATATCACCTGTCAGATTAATTGCTGTTCGTTTATCATAAATTTGAATTGCAGACCCAACGTTTCCGCCGCCTTTCGGCAGAGTATCATTCTGTCGAGGAAAATTTCAAAATAATCCATTACCGAGCCAAAATGCGTATCAACCGAAAGCTTAAGTTTTATGATTGTGTGCGCCTCGTTGATTTTAAGCTCCGATTTCGTTACCGAATAATTCACACGGTCGTGTATATCAAAGCCGCTTATGTCCGATTTGCGCACTCTGCTGCGGCGCACGTCCGATTTGTCGGCAAGTATAAGCGCCGCCGCAACGGGGTTTACGGGTACTCCCGTACCCTCGTCGTGATTTCCGATTGCGGTGGTTATAACGGCGATTTCCTCGGCGCAGAAGCCTATGTTGTCGAGTATGCGGAACGCCATAACCGCACCGCTTAAACTATGGTCGACACGGTTTACGAGATTGCCTATATCGTGCAGATACCCGGCAATTTTCGCAAGCTCGACGGTACGCTCGGGGAAATTAAGCGTTTTCAGAATATATCCCGCCTTTTCCGCCGCCTGCGTAACGTGCGCAAAGCTGTGTTCTGTAAATCCCAATGCCTTTAATGAGGCGTCCGCCTCGGAAATATATACTTTTATTGATTTGTCTTGTTTTATGTCCTCGTAAGTTATCAAATCTCTCACCTCGGTATAATTATACCATTGATTTGCGATTTATTCAATAGCCACAATGTTTTTCGGAGCGATGGGGCATCGCCATTGCTCATATTTCTGCGGCAGGAGCAAGCCCCTGCCCTACGGGTATCGGCGCATATTGTATGCTGAGGGAGCCAAATCACTTATTCGCAATCTGAAATGTCTTTGTGTTTTCCCGTTATGGAATAGATAACCCATTCGGCAATATTTTCGGCATGGTCGCCTATGCGCTCAAAATATTTTGCTATCATAAGCAGGTCTATAAGCGCCTCCGCTTTGTCCGACTCCTCTTTTACACCGATAATAAGTTCGTTTTTGACCTTGATAAACAGTGCGTCCACAATATCGTCATGGCGTATGCTCTTAACGGCTATGTCAAGGTCACGCTTTACGAATGAGTCGATACTGTCGGTAACCATTTTTATTGTCGCCTCCGCCATATCGGCAATGTGTATCTTACCGCTCAGGTCGGTTTTGTTTACAAAGCATACTATGTCCGCAATGTCCGACGCCTGGTCGCCTATGCGCTCCATATCGGAAATCATTTTAAGGGCGGAGGAAATCGTTCTTAAATCTCTCGCAACAGGCTGCTGCTGTAAAAGCAGACGCATACAAATACTTTCTATCTCACGTTCCTTGCGGTCGATTTCCTTGTCGGCTTCAAAAACCTTTTCCTTTAAAGAAGTATCGTTTGTTGCAAGGTATTTTGCAGCGCAGGAAATGGCGTCCTCGCACAGCGCGCCCATTGTAATAAGCTCCGTGTTGAGTGTTTCAAGCTGCTCGTTGAAATGATTTCTCATTATCCAAACCTCCCTGTTATATAATCCTCTGTTCTCTTGTCGGCAGGAGTGGAGAACATTTTCTCCGTATCGTCAAACTCGACTATCTCACCCAAAAGGAAGAACGCCGTCTTGTCCGCAATACGTGCCGCCTGCTGCATATTGTGAGTTACCATTATAATCGTGTATTTTTCTTTCAGTTCGAGAGCAAGGTCCTCGATTTTTGATGTCGATATAGGGTCGAGCGCAGAAGTCGGCTCGTCCATAAGCAGTATTTCAGGCTCAACCGCCAGCGCACGTGCAATGCATAATCTCTGCTGCTGACCGCCGCTCATCGAAAGAGCGCTCTTTTTAAGCCTGTCCTTGCATTCGTCCCATATTGCCGCACGGCGCAGGGATTTTTCAACTATTTCATCAAGCTTTACTTTTGAATGTATTCCGTGTATTTTCGGACCGTAGGTTATGTTATCGTAAATGCTCATGGGGAAGGGATTAGGCTTTTGGAATACCATTCCCACACGCTTTCTTAAAACGGTAACGTCAATGTCCTTGTATATGTCCGTCCCGCCGAGCGTGATTTTTCCCTCAATTCTGCAACCCTCGACGAGGTCGTTCATACGGTTTAATGTTTTCAAAAACGTCGATTTTCCGCAGCCCGACGGACCTATAAGCGCTGTAATCTGTTTTTCGGGCAGATTTATGTTAATATCCTTAAGAGCATGGTTTGTATCATACCACAAATTCAAATGCTCCGCTTTAATTATATCACTCATTTTTTGCCTTCTCCTTTGTGTAATTTTTTTGCTGTCAGCTTTGCTCCGAAATTGATAGCCAAAGTCAGAATAAGCAGAATTGCCGATATTGCAAACGCTATGTCAAATTCGCCACGCTCTTTTGCGTACATATACAGCGCAACGGTCAGCGTGGAGCCTGCCTTGTTGGGGAGAAATGCGCTGAAAAATCCGATGACCTCGTTTGCCATTCCGGCGGTGAATAAAAGCGCTGCGCTTTCACCGACAATTCTTCCTATCGAAAGAATACAACCCGTTACAACTCCGTCAATCGACGACGGCAAAACAACGGTTCTTATCATATGCCATTTACCCGAGCCGAGAGCGAGCGAACCCTCCCTGTAGCTGTCGGGAACGGTTTTTAAGCTTTCCTGTGTGGTACGGATAATTGTCGGAAGCGTCATAATAACGAGCGTCATTGCGCCTGCCGCAAGGCTTGTGCCGAGCGACATAAACTGAACGAATATCAACATTCCGACAAGACCGTAAATAATGGACGGTATACTTGCCAAAGTTTCGGTGGCAAGCTCGATTATCTTAACGACTTTTTTGTTCTTTGCGTATTCGTTAAGATAAACGGCTGAGCCGACTCCGAGAGGAAGAACTATGATCAGAGTCATAAAAATAATGTAAAGAGTATTGAGGATATTGGGAAGTATACCGACCGTTTCACGGACCAGACTCGGTTTGGTGGTTAATAGCTTAACTGAAATGTGCGGGAGACCTCTGTAGAGAATGTATATTATAAGACCCAAAAGGGAAAGCACTATAATCCCCGTTGCCAGATACATAAGAGCCTGTAGTATTATTCCCTTTATTTTTCGGCTTGTACTCATTTGCAGTCACCCCTTTTTCTTTTTTACAACCAGGTTTAGGATTAAGTTTATTATAAGTATAAATATGAAAAGCACCAATGCTATGGAAAACAGTGCCTCACGCTGTAACCCCGATGAATACGACATTTCCGACGCAATCGCCGTTGTGAGAAACCGCACACTGCCGAAAAGCTTCGGCATATTCGCCACGTTTCCCGAAACCATCATAACAGCCATTGCCTCGCCTATTGCTCTGCCTATACCGAGGATAACGGAGGTTAAAATTCCGCTTTTCGCCGCCGGTACAACTACCTTGAACACCGTTTCCGTTTTTGTCGCTCCCAAAGCAAGCGAGCCTTCTTCGTATTCTTTCGGGACTGCTTTTATGGAGGTTTCGGACACGCTTATTACCGACGGCAAAATCATAATTGCCAGCACGATAATCGCCGAGAAAAGGTTTGCACCGTCGGGGAGATTGAAAACCTCACGGACAAGCGGTACGATAAGTATCATTCCCACAAGACCGTACACCACCGATGGTATACCGGCGAGCAGCTCAACAGCTGTCCGAATAACCGCACTCACCTTCGGCGGTGCCATTTTCGCAATGTATATTGCGCATAAGAGTCCGAGCGGAACGCCTATCAGTATTGCACCGAGCGTACCGACAACCGATGTTGTTATAAACGGAAGTATGCCGTAGAGCGGCGAGGACGACGTAGGCGCCCATACCGCTCCCGACAGGAATTTCCAAAGTCCTATTTTTCCTATTGCGGGTATACCCGAAAGGAACAGGAACACGGTAATCAAGGCAACAAATGCAAGAGCAACAAAGCCACATAGGGTGAATAGTATGTTCATTGATTTTTCGAGTGCTTTTGCACCGCCTGATAAAAATTTCATATTGTTTCTCTCCTCTGCCGCATATTGCGGCGTATATTAAACCCGACGACCGATCTGAGCTGATTGAGTTCAGATGCAGAATTTGCAGGCGCACATCGGTACGTCGAGCAGTGATTTTCGCGCATAGTTCAAGCAGAATAATTTGAGAAATCCGCAAGAACTGCGGATTTCAACAAAATATTTTTGAACGGTCTGCGCTGAAGGCAACAGCTCTATCGAATTACGGGGACTGCGCCTGCCTTCTCTATGAGGCTGTCTGCTGCGGAACTTGTTGCAAAGTCAAAGAACTTCTGTGCTTCGTCACCGAGCTTGGTATCTTTCTTTGTTACAAGAACAAAGTCCCTCTGAATTTTGTAGCTGCCGTCCTGGATTGTTTCCTTTGACGGTTTAACGTTTTCAACGCTTAAAACCTTAATGCTGTCCTTTACAGATGCCAGTGAAGCGTATCCGATAGCGTTCGGGTTTGTCGAAACAGTCTGGATAACGTCGCCCGTTGACGTAAGCTCCTGCGAGTATTTGCATTTTTCTTTTGTTTTTGTGATTGACTCAAAGCCGTCTCTTGTACCCGATGCGGCTTCACGTCCGATCAATACTATCGGGCCGTCCTGACCGCCGACTTCTTTCCAGTTTGTTATCTCGCCGGTGTAAATCTTTCCGATTTGTTCAACCGTAAGGTTTTCAACGGTGTTTGCGTTGTTTACTATTACTGCGATACCGTCGATTGCAACAACCGTTCCTTCGAGAGTCTGCTTTTCGTCGTCTTTAAGGTCACGGCTCGAAAGTCCGATGTCACATCTGCCCTCCGAAACTGCCTGTATACCCGAGCCTGAACCTGTGGGGTTGTATGTTACCTTGACATTCTTGTTGTCCTCCATATATGCTTCGCTCAAATATCCGATAACCTTTTCCATTGATGTCGAACCGTCGGTCGATACGGTTGCCTGTGCTTTTGCAGGTTCCGATGTGGCTGTGTCTCCGCCGTTCGGTGTCGGGCTTCCGCAGCCTGTAAGCATAAGCGAGCTAAGTAATAAAGTTGTAATTGTTCCTGTTAATTTTTTCATTTTTAATCCTCCATTCTGCTGTCGGGCAGCAATACCATTCATAACGTGAAGTGAATTTTTTCACGTTACACACTTCTTAAAGTTTTTAGTGTAATTACATTATATGACCGCCAATGTTAACTCTGAAAGCAAGAGTATGTAAATTCTATGTAAATATTTTGGTAAAAAAAGCTTTATTTTTAGCAAAATATATGATATACTTAGTTTATTATTTTAAAAAAGGGGAGAATTTATTTATGGAAAGAGAAAAATTCGGCTCACGTCTGGGATTTATACTAATCTCGGCGGGCTGTGCAATCGGGTTGGGTAACGTGTATCGCTTCCCGATAACAACGGGAAGCTACGGCGGTGCGGCGTTCGTTTTAATGTATATCATCTTTTTGCTTATTTTGGGCGTGCCGGTTATGACGGCGGAGCTTGCCGTCGGACGTGCAAGCCGCAGAAGTATAGCGTCATCGTTCAACGTGCTTGAGAAAAAGGGTCAGAAATGGCACTTTATGAAATATCTCGGCATAGGCGGAAACTATCTTCTGATGATGTTCTACACCACAATTTCCGGCTGGATGCTTGTTTATTTTCTGAAGTATCTTACGGGTGGAATGAACGGTATTTCCGGCAGTGAGGCGCTCGGCGAAATGTTCGGAAGTATGGTTTCAAACACGGGACTTATGATCGGCTCTACGTTTGCGGTTATTCTTATCTGCTTTGCCATTTGCTCGCTCGGTCTTCAAAAAGGCGTTGAAAGAATAACAAAGGTGATGATGCTTGCGCTGTTTGCGCTTATGACGGGACTGGCAATATACTCCTGTACGCTTGAAAATGCGGCGGAAGGTTTAAAATTCTATCTTGTGCCGTCGTTTGAGCATATGCGTGAGGCAGGAATATTTACGGTTATATCCTCGGCAATGGGACAGGCATTCTTTACGCTGTCAATCGGTATGGGTTCGATTGCGATATTCGGCAGTTATATAGATAAAGACAGAAGTCTGCTCGGCGAAACGTTTACCATAGTGGGACTCGATACGTTTGTTGCGCTTATGTCGGGACTTATCATATTCCCGGCGTGCTTTACGTACAATAACGGAGTTACCGCAGACGCAGGCACGGTCGGCTCGGGATTTCTGTTCACAACGCTTTCGTCAATCTTCAATGCAATGCCGGGCGGACGCATAGTGGGAACCCTGTTCTTCCTGTTTATGATATTTGCGTCATTCTCAACGGTTATTGCGGTGTTTGAAAACATTATGTCGTTCTGGCTTGAGCTTACAAAACTCAACAGACGAAAGGTTGCGCTTATAAATATTTTATTGGTGCTTGTTCTTTCGCTTCCGTGTATACTCGGACTCAATGTGTGGTCGGACGTGACAATTTTCGGCAAGGCAATAATAGACGCCGAGGATTTTGCGGTGTCAAACCTCATACTTCCGATAGGCAGTCTGTTCTATGTGCTGTTCTGTACAACACGCTACGGCTGGGGCTGGGATAAATATTTTGCGGAGGTAAATGAGGGCAAAGGCGCAAAAGTGCCCAAGTGGATACGTCCGTATATGAAGTACGTTCTTCCGCTTATAATCATAGCGGTGCTTATAATGTATGTATTCTAAGGTGCTTGCACCTGCCGAAAAAAGAGATGCGTTATTTTAACGCATCTCTTTTTTTGTGCGAAAAAGTCCAATTTTTGAACGTGTTTGTTCATTGTATTTTGCATGGCGGATTGTTATAATCAATTTATAAAATTGCGGAGGATTTTTTATGTTTGATATTAAATTCAATTATGAAAACGGCGGTGTGGACGTTATGGCAAATTCCGCCGACAAGGACGGAATGAACTGGGCGGAGGGAACGGCTGTATGGGGAACGATAAAGGGCGGCGAAACCGTATCGGTTGAAAAAACAGACACGGGACTTATTGCCGTGTACAAAACGGAGCGTCTGCTTGTAACGGTCGAAAGAGCGCTTGAAAACGATATTTACCGTGAAAAATATACCTTTGAAAGCGCAACGGGAAAAGATGTGTTCTTCAATCGGGGTGCTGTCGGGATTTATACCACTTTTAACGACAGCTATACTGACGCAAGCGTGTGTATGAAACAGCGCTGTCATACGCACATATGGTGCGGAAGAAATACCTCGTATGTCAATGCGGTAAAAATGGGTATGTTTGATTTCGGACTCGGTCTGGTGCTGACAGAGGGCAGTCTTGACACTTACAGCGTCGAGCGGAATTTGGAGGAATGGAGCAACGACAGGGGAGATTTTATCCTTCATCCCATGCCATTTAATCTCCGCCCCGGCGAAAAAATGTGCATAGAATGGAAAATGTTCTGGTACAGGGACGGCGAGTTTTATAAAGAACTTGAAAAGTATAAAAGTGCGGTGCTTATCAATGCGGAAAATTACACCGTTTTTACAAACGAAAAAATCGAGTTTTCAATAAACCGTGAGAATGCGTCCGTCACTCTTGACGGCGAAACGGTTAATACAAGGACTAAAAACGGCAGAACGTACATTGAGTATACGCCCAAGCGCACAGGTGAGCATTTGTTTGTCATACAAAGCGGAGAAACGGAAACGAAAGCGGAATTTTTTGTTCAAATTCCGTTTCGTGAGCTTGCGAAAAAACGTGCGGAATTTATAGTAAAAAATCAGCAGTTTAATTGCGGGGGCAGTGCGCTTGACGGTGCGTATCTGATATACGATAATCAGGATAAATGCCTTATTTTCGATGAAATATGGGGAGATTACAACGCCTCTCGCGAACGGCTTGTTATGGGTATTTTTATTGCGAAGTATCTGCAGTATGAGCATAATGCGGAAATCTATGACAGCCTTATGAAGTATTATCGGTTTGTAACACGTGAGTTTTATGATGAGGAAACAGGCGAGGTGTATAATGC
>CAKSPN010000047.1 GCA_934481375.1 uncultured Clostridia bacterium | reverse complement strand
GTCCAACGCAAAGACGAAAATTTTCCTTTGCGACTCCTCAAAAGTCGGATTAAAGAAAACATTTACCCTTTGCACCAAAGATGATATTGACTTGATAATATCCGACAAGAAACTGCCATGGGATTAATTATATATCCATATTGGCTGCCGCAACAATATTACTGCCGAAAACATCTTTTATGATTATATCGCCGATTTTAACGGGTGTATCGACTTTTGCGCCGTTTATAATTTTCATACATTCAAATATTTTGCCTTTAGGTATTGCCCTGTCAGTCTTTACGGGCAGAGGAATGCCCTTATCTGTCATTACCGTTGACGTTACCGCTCGCAGCGGATTTACACATTCATTTTCCGCATATTCCGCTCCACGCTTGCAGGTGTTTCCGCTTATACTTTCAATCTGCTTGCCGTTAAGCGTTACCGTAATCTGACAGCCGAGCGGACAGCATATGCAGGTTAATTCTCTTTTCATACTTCTTCCTCCAGTACGAGCCTGATTTTTTGTGCGCCTTTAAAGTTTTCCGCTTTTAAAACTATGCTTTCCATTTCACCGGGCGCAACTCTTTGCTTCTTCTTGGAAAATACGGTTTTATCGCCGCTTACCGCTTTGATTGTCACATTTTTAAAGATATTACCCGTTCTGAAAAACACCTTTACGTCTTTCTCCTCGGTAATCTTCTGCGGTACGCAATAGCGGATTTTTCCGTCGGTTTCAATATCTATGCTTACTTTTTCGGCTCTTTTGCCCGTTATATAATCAGCTGCCGCAATCCCTGCCGTTTCAGCCTCCTCCGACACAAAATCCACAAGGTCATGAACGTGAAGAACATTTCCGCACGCAAAAATCCCCTCTGCCGATGTTTCTCTGTTTTGATTGACAACCGCTCCGTTTGTCACTCTGTCAAGTTCTATGCCTGCGCCTTTTGAAAGTTCATTTTCGGGAATAAGTCCCACAGACAAAAGAAGTGTATCGCAGGGGATGTATTCAAACGTTTCGGGTATCGGCTTTCTTCTTTCATCGACCTTTGCGATTGTAACGCCCTCCACACGTTGTTTTCCATGAATTTTTACAACCGTATGGCTCAATTTGAGCGGAATATCAAAATCGTTCAGGCATTGCTCAATATTACGTGCAAGACCGCCCGAATACGGCATAATTTCGCATACCGCACGTACTTTTGCACCCTCAAGCATCATTCTGCGTGCCATTATCAGTCCTATGTCGCCCGAGCCGAGAATTACAACCTCTTTACCCGGCATATACCCTTTTATATTCACAAGCTTCTGTGCCGTGCCTGCACTGTATATTCCCGACGGGCGTGCACCGGCAATACCGAGTGCGCCTTTTGCACGTTCACGGCAGCCCATAGCCAGAATTACCGCTTTTGCTTTTACGGTAAATATTCCGTCGGTTTCGTTCGTTGCAGTTACGGTTTTGTCGGCAGTTATATCAAGAACCATTGTATTAAGTTTCACGTTTATTTTATATTTTTCCACAAGCTTTTTATATCTTGCGGCATATTCGGGTCCTGTCAATTCCTCTTTGAACCTGTGCAGACCAAATCCGTTATGTATGCACTGGCAAAGTATTCCGCCGAGCGTTTCACCACGCTCCAGAATAAGTATATCTCTTATGCCTTTTTCATACGCCGCCGCAGCTGCACTCATTCCTGCGGGACCGCCGCCTATAATAACGAGTTCCGTCATACGTTTTCCCCCTTTGTTCTGCCGACCGTGATTTTGGAATTGCCTCCGCATTTTGTAACGCTTTCAAACGGCACATCTAGCTCATCTGCAAGAATTTGCGCAACGTACGGCAGACAAAATCCCCCTTGGCAGCGTCCCATACCCGACCTTGTTCTTCGTTTTACTCCGTCAATGTCGTGCGCTTTGGGATTGTTATGTATCGCATCGAGGATTTCGCCCTCCGTTACCGTTTCGCATCTGCATATAACTTTTCCGTAAGCAGGATTTTCTTTGATAATTCTGTTCTTTTCTTCAATCGGAGCATTTCTAAAATAGTGTGCCGATTTTCTTATCGGACTAAAATTTTTATTTTCCTCAAGAACTACGCCTTGATTTTTAAGAAGTCCGACAATATACTCCGCAATAGCAGGCGACGCCGAAAGTCCGGGAGACTCTATCCCGGCGGCATTGATAAATCCGTGCTTCGGCGAATTTATAATAAAATCTCCCGTATCGCCCACCGCACGCAGACTGCAGAATGTTGTAATCATCTTGCCGAGGGGGATATTTTGTATGCTCTTACTTGCCTTTTTTACAATTTCGTCAAATCCCGCACTTGTTGTATCGGTGTTTTCCCTGTCGCAGATGTCCTCCGCCGTAGGGCCGAGTAGCAAATTATTATCAACGGTATGGGTTATCAAAATACCTTTTCCCATTTTGGTCGGTGTTTGAAAAATTGTGTGCCGTGCAATGCCGCCGCACTCTTTGTCAAGCAGAATGTACTCTCCCCGTCTCGGGTGAATTTTAAATGATGTATCGCCGACAAGATTGGCAATGAAATCGGAATATGCACCTGCGGCATTTATAACATACTTTGTTTTTATGGTTTTGGTATCGGAGAAAATTTCAAAAATTCCGTCTTTGTTTTCGATTTTCTCCACTTTGAAATTAAGCTTTAACTCCGCACCGTTGTCCATCGCATTGCCCATTGCGGCAATGCAGAGTTCATACGGACAAACTATCGCACCGCTCGGCGCATATAGTGCACAAACAGCAGTGTCGCTTATGTTTGGCTCAAGGCATAAAAGCTCATCTTTTCCAATGATTTTTATTCCTTTTACGCCGTTTTTCAATCCCTGTTCATAAAGATTTTTGATTGTTTCCTCATCTTCGTCACAAAAGCCCACAACAAGCGAGCCGTTGTTTTCATAGCTTACTCCAAGCTCGTGCGCTGTCTTTTCCATCATTTCCGAGCCTTTGACATTGAGCTTTGCCTTCAGCGTATTCGGCTTTGCGTCAAAGCCTGCGTGCACTATTGCCGAATTTGCCTTTGTTGCGCCCATTGCAACATCGTTTTCCTTTTCAGCAACGCAAATCTTAAGATTATATTTTGAAAGCTCTCTTGCCGTCATTGCTCCGACAATGCCTGCGCCTATAATAACTACATCATACATATAACAACTACCCCCTTAAATCAATCATATTCTTTATGCGGAGCAAGGTCAGCCTTCTTCGCATATACGGAGAATACCCAGCACATGTTCTGAAGAAACCCTCGTCCTTTCCTATATCGGCTGTTGAAATTTTGCATTTGGCTTTTACCATAGCATCTTTACATTCATTATAGGACGGCACACTGTGAATAATTTTTATTATGTTTTTCCATTCTTTTTTTAAGTGCTCCGGAGAAACATAATCGGCAATAGTATCTGGTGTGTTCATTTTTCTGACGTCATCAGCCATATTCCCGTAAAACCTGTACACATCGTCCCAATCAACATTTTCCTTCTTGGTTTCAATGCTGTTATGCTCTGCCAGTTCATTATAATACTTCAGAACCTCCAAAGTACAGACGCCGACATCTTCACCGTGATAATTCGGTATTTTATTGCTGCGCAGTTCAACACATTCCATTAAATGCGCTATTATATGTTCACAGCCGCTTGCAGGGCGTGAATTTTTGGTAAAACTCATTGCGACGCCGGTTTTTATAAGTGCTTCAAAGATTTTCCCCGCAATAGCCTCATCATTTGAATTCACCATATCCGCCATATCCATAAGCTCGTCAATCGCCGAACGGGTAAGGTCCGCTATCTTTTCGCAATAATATTCATTAATTAATACTGCCGATACCTGCCAGTCAATCAGTGCAACATATTTTGCAACCATATCCCCAAAACCTGCCGATTTTAATTCGTCGGGAGCAGCTGCCAATATTTTTGTATCGCCGATTATTACCTCCGGACTTTTTGCCGGATAGCTCAATTTAAAACCGTCCTTAACAATCGGTGAACTGTACGACGCAAAGCCGTCCATTGACGGAGCTGTTGCGAATATACACAGCTTTTTATCTTTCCTTGCCGCAGCAAGACGGCACGGGTCATTTACAGAGCCTGTACCCACTGACAGAACCGCAATATTTTGTCCGTCAATAAGGCTTTCTATTTCCTCAACCTCTGCCATTGCCGCCACTCTCAGATTATCATATATGCGATACCGAATTTTAAAATCACTTAGACTTTGCTCAATACCCTTTGCGGCAGATAAGGTGTTTTTATCGCATACCAGCAAAATATTTTCGGGAAAATTATTTTTGTGAAGTATTTCACCGACTTTATTAACCAAACCCGAACCGATTTGTATATCCTCTATTGTTGTTTGATGCGTGTGTCCGCAGCTGCATTGAGTGTTTTTAAATTCATTAATCATTTCCATTAAATCCGGCATAATCTTAATCCTCTGTTACTAAATTGTTATAAACATCCCTTATATTCTGAAAAATGTAATCCGGCTTAATTCCGTACTTTTCAATGTCCCCTCTTGTTCCTTCGCCGCTGAGTACAAAGACTGTGGTTATTCCCGCATTTACTCCGCAAGCAATGTCTGTATATATTCTGTCACCGATTACCGCTGTTTCGGATTTATCAAATCCCGTAATCTCCATTGCCAGCCTTGCCATCTCGGGTTTCGGCTTCCCGATAAATTCCGTTTTTTTCCCCGTTGCCTGAAAAAGCATCTCACTGACAGAACCGCAGTCCGGCGCATAGCCGTACCATGTCGGGCATACCCGGTCGGGATTTGTTGCAATATAGGCAACGTCCCGATTTAAAATTATACACGCATCTTCAAGCTTTTTATATGTAAGCTCTGTATCGTATCCCATACAAAGACAATCAATATTCTCCGACAGCTCATCGGTTATATTAAGCCCCGATGCCCGAAGCTGCTCTTTGAACGACTCCGTTCCGAGAGCATATATTTTTTTATAATTGCCTTTTTTCAAACACACAACGGTTAAATCCGCCGATGTCAGAAAGTCATTTTTGTCTGACGCTATTCCCATTCTGTTTAGTTTTTCTATATACTTGTTCACACTTTTTGATGAATTGTTTGTAAGAAAAATATATCTTCCGCCTATGTTTTTGACATATTTAAGGAAATCAACACTTCCGTCAAACAAATCGTTATCAAGATATATTGTTCCGTCCATATCAAGCAAATATAATTTTAACTGTTTTAACTTCTCCATTATCCGCCACCTGTGCAATTAAGAATTCCCGAACATTTGTGATTGATTTTTATTGACTTCATTATGCGCTTATTATATAATAAATGTGCAACAAAAATCAACAATGGCGAAAAATACGAAAGATTTTATAAAATTATATGAAAAATAAGCAGAACTGTGCAAAGGAGATTTTTAAAATGTACGGAAGCGAAAGGGAAAAAGAAATTTTAAATATACTGTCAAAAGACAAATATGTGACGGTTGATTATCTTGCCGAAAAAATACATATCAGTCCCTCAAGCATACGGCGTGACTTGAAAAAGCTTGAGCTTGAGGGACTGATAACACGCAGTTACGGAGGGGCGGAGCTTAAGTCGGCAGTGAATAAACAAATTCCGTTTTTTCTCCGTCAGCACAAAAACGCAAAGGAAAAATCCTTTGCCGCACAGTGCGCCGTGTCGCTTGTAAAGCCGGGGGACGTTCTGTTTATCGACGGTTCGACAACAACGTATTTTATGTTTGAATATCTCAAAAACATAGGCGGAATAACAGTGATAACAAACAGCCTTGCAGGTATGAGCCAATGCTCGGAATTCGGCATAAACTCGTTTCTGACGGGCGGAAAGCTCAATCCCGAAAACCGCTCATGCTTTGTCGGACGATATACCGAGGATATGATTAACTCCTTCCACGCCGACCGGTGCTTTTTTTCGGTGCAGTCGCTCACACGTGACGGCGTTTTGTACGATTGCTTTGAAAACGAAATTTCCCCCAGACGGCTTATGATTAAAAATTCCGAAAAGTGCGTGTTTCTTTGTGATAACAGTAAAATCAACCGTTTTTCGGCGTATCGGCTCTGCGATATGTCGGAAATCGATTATGTAATAAGCGATATTGACGTGCGGAAATATCTCAACAAAGAGTATCCCGATACAAAGTTTATATCAAATTCATAAAAGACGCGGTACATTTCCGAATATCGCCCTTTGTTACATCAACTGTATCAATCATATTCTCACTTTTTTCAGGCACTCCTGACTTCTGATAATTATATATACGCCGGCTCCCGAATGTTTTTGGGTCAGATAAACACCTTTGTACAAGTATTGCATTTTTTCACAATATATGTTATGATTTAAATATATAATTAAAAAGGGGAATTATTAATATAAGGGGAATTATTAATATGAAAAAATCATTTTTAGCATTCGGCATCATAAGTATGTTATTATTTTGCTGTATTTCTGCATTTGCTGTAAATACAGATGACAGCGGAATGTGGGAATACCAATTCTACGGAAGCGGTGTTGAAATTACAAAATATAATGGTACTCAAACCGATGTTTATATTCCGGACAAGGTTATAAAAGAAGGCGCGGAATACCCCGTCCTAAAGCTGGGGAACGGCTTATTTTCGGGTAATACGGCACTAAACAGCGCAACACTCGGAGAAGGCATACTGGAAATCGGTGCTTCGGCATTTGAAAACGCAACAGGCTTGGTATGTATAGTTGCCCCCGAAAGTTTAACAACAATCGGAGAGAATGCTTTTGCCGATTGTGCAAACTTTAATTCCGTTATTTTATATGATTTTGTTACAAACATCGGCGATAATGCTTTTAAATCATGCGATAATTTAACGATATATTGCAATTACGGAAACAGCGCACATAATTATGCATTGGAAAACGGGATTAACTTTTCTTTAATGGGCAGTTCAACAGACACGGAAACATATATACATAACAATATCAGATATGACATCATCGACGGTCAGGCATCATTGGTATCGTGTCCGTCAAGCGTGTCAGGCGTAGTTGTAATACCGTCACAGGTAGAAGGATTTCCGGTTACTTCAATATACAACAACGCTTTCAAAAGCAATACCGGTATTACAAACGTTACTCTTCCAAACTCTATTTTACATATAAAAACAAACGCCTTTTCAGACTGTTCTTCACTGACAGATATAAATTTCCCGGACAGTCTTATTACTATTGAAATATCTGCATTTGAAAACTGCACCAAGCTTCGTGAAGCAATCCTGCCCGAAGGAATTACCAAACTCGGTGAGGGTGCTTTTGAAGACTGTTCTTCACTAAAAAAGGCATCTGTTCCCGACAATATAGAATTAATGAGCAGAACATTTCTCGGCTGCAGCGCTCTTACGGAAGTTAAGCTTCCCAAGAATTTAAAAACAATGAATGCAGTGTTTTACAGTTGCAGCTCTCTTCAAAATGTAACAATTCCCGATACCGTGGAAACAATGTCCAGCGTATTTCCATATTGCAGAAACCTTAAATCAATTACGCTTCCCGCAAATCTGAAACAATTGGGTGACGGTGTATTCCGCCATTGTTCAAGTTTAAAAAAGGTAGTAATTCCCGAAGGTACTTTAACTATCGGCTCCGGACTTTTTGAATATTGTACATACCTTTCGGAAGTCTATTTTCCCAAAAGTATAGAAAGCATTAAAGGAGACCTGAAAAACACTTATTGGGGAGACGACTCTACCAATCCGCTTATATATGTCTATGACAACACTTATGCTTACGAATATATAAAGACAAAATCTTTCAAATATGTTGTTCTTGAGAACGAAACAGCGCAAAAAGACGTTGAATACGACGGCATTACATATACAATTGAAAACGGCGAAGCTTGTGTTAAAGTTTGTTCTGCAGAAAAAAGCGGAACTGTTGAAATCCTGAATTCCATTGATGGAGTTCCCGTAACAAAAATAGGAACGGGTGCATTTTCAAACTGCACCTCAATAACATCTGTTACAGTCCCTAGCGGTATAACGGAAATAGGCAGAAACGCATTTAACGGCTGTAATCTGATGAGCAGTATAAGTTTACCGAACGGACTTACAACTATAGGCGATTACGCTTTTGAACAGTGCAAAAAACTATATGCTGTTTCATTCCCGGGCAGTGTCACTTCCATAGGCGAAGGCGTTTTTAAATCATCGGGAATTAGAAGTTTTTCTATTCCTTACGGCATTACAAAGGTAAGCAATTCAATGTTTGAAAACTGTCAGATTAACTTCACAAGCGTATACATTCCTTCAACAGTTACTGAAATAGGCGATAACGCATTTTATTTGTGCAGCGGACTTAAATCCGTAAATATCCCAAACGGTGTGACAAGAATAGGTGAATCGGCTTTTGAACACACCGGATTGGTTTCGGTAAAAATCCCCGACAGTGTGACATATGTAGGACGCTGTGCATTTATGTCATGTAAATTTACTGAAATATCTTTCCCCGACAGCATAACAGAATTTCACGGCTATACCGTGGCATACAATTATGTACTTGAAAAAGTAAAACTGCCGGCAAATCTGAAATCAATGAAAAATTGTGAGTTTCAATCCTGCCAAGCTCTTTCAAGCATTGTTTTTCCCGAAAGTCTGAATGAAATAAACAATGCTACCTTTGCTGATTGGAACGGAACACTGCATGTATATAAAAATCCCTATATGCACAGCTATGCTCAGATAAATTCATTGACATACGTTGTTATAGGCGCATCAAAAAATCCCGAAATATCATTTGGCTCCGCAATTGAAGGCAGTGTTGCATATGCTGATAAAACCGCAGCGGCAGGAGCAAAAATAGAAATACTGTATGATGACGGAACATTAAAAGAAAGTGTTACTGCAGACTCAAACGGCAACTATGCTTTTACATATGCAGAGGTAGGCAGATATACAATCCGTGTAACCGATACAAACGGAAATACAGCAAGCGGGAAAGTGTCGGTCAAGAGAATAAATGTTTTCGATGTATTTGTGAGCGGTGAGACCAATCTCGTCCTAAAAAAAGGCTATACCGTATCCGGAACGGTTTCCGACACCACCGCCTCAGTTACCTTAACAGATACGGACGGAAATATTATTACCGTATACCGGACAACCGACGGCAATTATACTTTTGAAAACGTTCCGAACGGAACATACATTATAAAAGCAGAGAGCGACAGAGGAACTGCTGTTGCGGAAATCACTGTTTTCAATTCTGACTTAGTTGTTGATATTATAACTATTGTTCAGGACTCAGCATCTGTTTCCGGTTACATAGAGGTTGAAGACAGAGATTTTAACCGCCATAAACGAAATTGGGTTGATGTAACCATTTATAATTCCGGCGGTATAGCTGTTAATTCGCAAAGAACAGATACTAACGGTATTTATCAATTTGATAACCTCCCGCTCGGTGAATATTCAATAGTGGCAGAAACAAGCGAAATGCGCTCGGACAGAAAAAATCATTTTGACCGTCCTTACAGGCTTACCGGCTATGCATACATAGATATAACCGAAGCAAAAGAGTATGAAAATGTTAATATAGTCTTGCAGGAGGAGAACGAGTATACTGCGACAATATCGGGAAAAGTTACAGCAAAAGGCGAAAATCAGTCCTGCGAAGTAATTCTCAGTAATATCTTTAAGTATGAAGTAGCCAAGCAGGAAACAGGCAATAACGGAAAGTATTCATTCAAAAATGTTCGTGACGGATTATATTTTATAACCGCATCGACAAAGAGCAATGGTATGGGTTTTGCGGTTGTGATTGTAAGGAACGGACAGGTTTACGGCAAAACTGATATTAGCATTAATAAACCGCAGAAGTTCTACGACAGAGAGTCAAATATGAAAAATGATATTCCCTACTGCAAAGACCGTAATGACGCATTAAAATATAAAGAAAAAATTGCTGAAGAAAAGCGCCGCTATGATGCTTTTTCCGAAAAAGATAAGAAACAGTTTTCAAGAGAATACGTAGAAAGACTGAACCGCTTATGCAAGTGGATAGCAGACAGCTCATATCAGTCAACAGGTGATATTCAAGGCTCAATCGAAAATGAGGGCACAATTATTTCGGCTGACGAGCTGAATAATGAAGAAAAGATAGAATTCACCCTTGACATTTCAGAAATTGATGAACATACAATTCCGGACACAGGAATAACATCAAAAGAAGATTATATGCAGCAGTCAATTTATGATGCCGCAC
>CAKSPN010000046.1 GCA_934481375.1 uncultured Clostridia bacterium | reverse complement strand
TGACTTTGTTTTTAACAGTGCAGTTTTTATTAATTTTTCTTTTTCTTCGTCGGACAAAACAATTTTGTCCATTGCGTTTTTATAGCTATTGTTCAAAATCGTAGTCCTCCTTTAAAATAGTCTTGAGCTGTTCCCTCGCTCTGTGCAGAGCGGAGCGGACGCTCGCCTCCCGTTTTTTCAATATTTTCGCTATTTCCGCAGTTTTGTATCCCTCGTAATAATACAGGTACACAATTATTCTGTAATTTTCCGCAAGGCTCATTACCGCCTCCAGTACAAATCCCTCTTTGTTGTCAAAATGTGCGGCGTCCGAAATTTCGGTCAGCGCACAGGTGTTTTTGTTCCAGAAAAGCTTTAATCTGTTCTTGCACAGGTTTACTGTCACACGGATAATCCATGCTTTTTCATGCTCATCGCTTTCAAAAGGTTTGTCAAGCTCAATGAGTTTGACAAACATATCCTGAACGATGTCCTCGGCGTCCTGCCTGTTGTTTGTATATGAATATGCAACACGGAAAATCATATCGGAATATTTTTCCGCAATAATATGTATTCGCTTTTCAATATCCTCCAAGCAGAACCCTCCTTCGTATTTTGTTTACGCATAATTACCTTCCGAACGGTAATTTCAGACTATACGCCTCCTCCCGATTTTATATTTTTTATGAAGGGCTTCACTAATAATACAATCGAGCAAGGCAAAATGTTGCAATTAAATTAAAAAAAGTTTTTTTCCGTTTTCAAAAGTTATTTTTTCCACGTCCTCAACGCTCATTTCCTTGATTTCCGCAAGCATTTCCGCCACATAATGAATGTAAAGCGAGCTGTTGCGCTTTCCGCGCTTGGGAACGGGCGCAAGATACGGACTGTCCGTTTCGATAACTATCCTGTCCATAGGCACATACTTTGCAACCTCACGCAGGCGGTGCGCATTCTTAAAGGTTAGCGAACCGCCGAACGCTATATACATTCCCCAATTAAGGATTTCACGTGCCATTTCCGCACTGCCGCTGTAGCAGTGGAACACGCCTCCGCAGTCACGCACATTATGCGCACGCAGTATATCCATACAATCACCGTGCGCCTCACGGTCGTGTATTATGACGGGCAGTTTGAGTTCGCACGCTATGTCAACCTGATTTGCAAGCCAAAGCTTTTGCTTTTCCTTTGTTTCCGTTCCGTAATAGTAGTCGAGTCCTATCTCGCCTATCGCCTTTACTTTTTCGTTTTCGGCGTATTTTTTTATCAAATCCGCCGTATTTCCGTCCGCCGTTTCTATCTCCTCGGGGTGCACCCCAACAGCGGCGTACACGTACGGATATTTTTCGCACAAGGACAGAATATCGCCCATTTCGGATAGCTTGGACGAGGGAATGAGAATAAGTCCTACATTGTTTTCGGGCATTTTTGAAAGAAGCCCGTCCGCATCGTCCTTAAATTGTTCATCATTGTAGTGTGCATGTGTATCAAAAAGCATTTATTATCCTCTTTTCGGTTATTATTATATCCATCGGCACGTCGTGCGCCTCGGGAAAAACTGTATCGGTTATCTGAAAATCATAGCAAAGTCCGATTTTTACACCGAAAAATCCCGACAGCAGTTTATCGTAATATCCTTTTCCGAAACCCATTCGGTTAAGCTTTAAATCAAACGCAAGCGCCGGCACAAGTATCACGTCTATGTCGGAAAGGCTTGCTTTGTGTATCGTTTTCGGCTCACGTATGCCGTAGGCTCCCTTTGAAAAGCCGTCCGATTTGGTAATGTAAGTAACGGTTATCGTTTCGGTATCGGTATTGCTTACGGGAACGGCAACACGCTTTTTCATAGAAAAAAGCGTGTTAATTATTCCGTCCGTGGGAACTTCGTTAAACGCCGAAACATATGTCATAACGGTATCGGCGTTTTTTATTTCGGGCAGGCAAAAAAGCCTGTCCGAAATTTTTGCACCGCATATTTCGGTTTCTTCTTTTGTGAGCGCACGCCGTTTTTGCTTCATTGCGCTCCGTAATTCGTCTTTCATAAAAACACCCTGTTCAAAATTAATGTGTGTAATAAGGTACGCCGCAAAGAAACAAGCAGATCGCCCGATATTCGTCCGACGGTGTACATAGGTACTCCGAGGACGGATAGAGGGTTGAGATGCGCCGTTTATTTGCGGTGTCAGTATTGCATCTGGGTGCGGATTTCCTTTGCCTTTTCCGCACCGCAGAGGATTTTCGCAAGCTCAAAGCCAAAGTCGGCGGCTGCGCCGGCGCCTTTGGCGGTGATGAATTTGCCGTCCGTAACAACCTTTTCGGAGGAAACCTCCGCACCGTAGAGATATTTTTCAAAGCCGGGGAAACAGGTGGCTTTTTTTCCGTTAAGCAAGTGCTTTTTTCCGAGGATTGACGGTGCGACGCATATTGCGGCAACATATCTGCCGTGCGATACGGCGTAATTTATAACGCCGTGAACGTCGTTTGACGCATCTAAAAGCTCGTGTCCCATTCCGCCGCCCGGAAGCATTACCATTTCCATATCCTCAGGGTCAAGCTCGCTTATCATAATGTCTGCGGTAACGGTTATCCCGTGCGCTCCGCATACTTCTTTCGTTTTCATAACCGATGCGGTTTTTACTTCCGCACCGCATCTTCTTAAAATATCGATAGGCTCTATTGCCTCCACTTCTTCAAATCCGTTTGCAAGTAATACGTATACCATATAAAACTTCCTTTCTGTTTAATAATTATATTTATTTTGCCTGTTCGGCAAACCGGCTGAATATTGCAACTCCGTTGCAAAGCTAATTTGTCTGTCGACAGCTAAAGAAAATTCGCTTTTTTGGCGTGCGTAAGCTCTTTTAGCAGGGCTTGCTCTGTTTAACTCGCCGTCGGGCGAATTTAGCTGAATTCATCTTTGATGAATTCATTATACCACGTTCACAATAAATTTACAATTATTTTATTGAAATAGTACGGCGTTTTGTGATAAAATAGTTTACATAAGAATAGAATGTAATATTGGGAGGCTTTTTGCGCTCGGACAGGAGGAAAAAAATAATGAGTAACATACCCGAAGAATTGATTGAATTATGCAAAAAAAATAAGCAAATCAACCCCGGTCTGTACGCTGAGTACGATGTTAAAAGAGGTCTTAGAGATATAAACGGTCACGGTGTTCTGGCGGGGCTGACGGAGATTGGAGATGTGAAGGCATCGGAAAACGGCAAGCCATGCAAGGGCAAGCTCTATTATCATGGCTATGATATAGAGGATTTGATACGCGGAGCGGTAAAAAACCGATATTTCGGTTTTGAAGAAACGGTATATCTTTTGCTTTTCGGCAAACTGCCCGATAAGGGCGAACTCGCAAAATTCCGTCAGGTGATAGCGTCACGGCGCACTCTGCCGGACGGCTTTGTGCGTGATGTCATAATGAAAGCGCCGAGCAAGGATATGATGAATATGCTCTCACGAAGTATACTTATGCTCTATACGTATGATGACAAGGCGGACGACATTTCCATCGACAACGTTCTGCGCCAGTCGATTGAGCTTATAGCGCAGTTTCCGCTTTTGGCGGTGTACGGCTATCAGGCGTACTGCTACAGCCACGAAAGCGGCTCGCTTGTGGTGCATACGCCGAAGGAGGAGCTTTCGACGGCGGAAAATATATTGTATATGCTGCGCAATGACTGCGCATTCACGGAGCTTGAGGCACGTGTTCTCGACCTTGCGCTCACTCTGCACGCAGAGCATGGCGGAGGTAACAATTCAACCTTTACAACGCACGTTGTAACCTCGTCGGGAACAGACACATATTCTGCCGTTGCGGCGGCTTTAGGTTCACTGAAAGGTCCCCGCCACGGCGGTGCAATCATAAAGGTTACGCTTATGTTTGAGGATATGAAGAAAAACATAAAAAATCCGCAAAACGACTCGGAAGTTGAGCAATATCTTGCGGATCTTTTGGGCAAGCGTGCGTTTGACAAATCGGGACTTATTTACGGAATGGGGCACGCCGTTTATTCCGTTTCCGACCCACGTGCCGAGGTGTTCAAATCCTTTGTAAAGAGCCTTGCGGCGGAAAAGAACCGCCTTGAGGATTTTGAATTGTATTCAAAAGTTGAGCGGCTTGCACCGCAGGTAATAGCAAGCGAGAGAAAAATCTACAAGGGCGTAAGCGCAAATGTGGACTTCTATTCGGGACTTGTGTACAGTATGCTCGATATTCCCAAAGAGCTGTACACTCCGCTTTTTGCGATAGCGCGTATCGCCGGCTGGTCGGCGCACAGGCTTGAGGAGCTGATAAATCCGGCAAAGATAATCCGCCCGGCATATATGGGAATTGCCGAGCGCAAGGAATACAAGGATATTTCGGCAAGATAAATTTAGATTACAAAACGGTAAAATCTATTTACAACCATTGCCGTATATAGTATAATTCAGGTAGCGGAATAAAACGCTGCCTGTTTTTTTTACAGGCTTGGAAAGGATTGATTATATAATGGGAAAATTATTCGGAACAGACGGAATAAGAGGAATAGCAAACAAGGAACTCACTGCCGAGCTGGCGTTTAAGACAGGTCAGTGCGGCGCGTACGTGCTTACAAAGCACACATCAAAACGGCCGAGAATACTTATAGGAAAAGACACAAGAAAATCGGGCGATATGCTCGAGGCGGCGCTTACCGCGGGACTTTGCTCCGTGGGCGCAAAGGTTATACCGCTCGGTATAATCCCGACTCCGGCGGTTGCGTACCTTACACGCCTTTACAAGGCTGACGCAGGCGTTGTAATCTCCGCATCGCATAATCCGTGCGAATACAACGGCATAAAATTCTTCAACGGCGACGGCTATAAGCTGTCGGACGGTATAGAGGAGGAAATCGAGGCGTATATCCTCGGCGAAAAGCAGCTCGGCGAGCTGCCAACTCACGGTCAGGTAGGATATGTAAGTATGAACCATAATGCCGTAGAGGACTACGTGGCGTTTGCCTGCTCGACGATAGACTGCCGTTTAGACGGGCTCAAAGTTGCCATAGACTGTGCAAACGGCGCAAGCTATCAGACCGCATTCAAGGCGCTCAATAAGCTTGGCGCAAATGTTGAGGCAATACACAACACTCCCGACGGCGTAAACATAAACTACAAATGCGGTTCGACGCATATGGAAAGCTTGCAGGCATACACAACGTCAATCGGCGCAGACGTGGGACTTGCGTTTGACGGCGACGCCGACAGACTTCTTGCGGTGGACGAAAACGGAAATCTTATAGACGGCGACCAGATAATGGCTGTGTGCGCAGACTATATGAGCAAAACGGGAACATTAAAGCAGAACACGCTTGTGGCAACGGTTATGAGCAATCTGGGACTGTTTATTGCCGGCGAAAAGATGGGAATAAATATTCCGCGCACGAAAGTCGGCGACAGATACGTGCTTGAGGAAATGCTCAAAAACGGATACAACATCGGCGGTGAGCAGTCGGGACATATCATATTCCTCGACCACAACACAACGGGTGACGGACTTGTTTCGGCGCTGCAGTTCCTTGCCGTGCTTAAAAAAACGGGGAAAAAAGCGTCCGAGGCGGCAAGCATAGTGGAAGTTATGCCGCAGGTGCTGTGCAATGCAACGGTTAAGCTTGAAAACAAGAATAAATATATGGAAAACCCCGAAATTGCGGCGGCGTGCAGTGCGCTTGAGGAGGAATTTGCCGGCGAGGGCAGAGTTCTCATAAGACCGTCAGGAACGGAGCCTTTGGTGCGTGTTATGATAGAGGGCAAGGACAAGGCGGTTATTGCCGAAAAGGCAAAAGCGCTTGCGGATTTGATAGAAAGAATTTTAGGCTGATGAAGGATATTTTGATTAACGGTTCGGCAAAACTCGGCGTGCCGCTTGACGATTGCCGTGCGGAACAGCTTGTAAAATACGCCGCTCTTTTAAAGGAATGGAACGAGAAAATAAACCTTACCGCAATAACGGACGATGAAGGAATTGCGGTAAAGCATTTTCTCGACAGCTTAACGGCTGTGTCGACCGGCAAGGTTCGGGGGCGTGTGATAGACGTGGGAACGGGCGCAGGGTTTCCGGGATTGGTGCTTAAAACGGCACTCCCCGATATATCGCTTACGCTTTTGGACTCGCTCAACAAGCGCATAAAATTCCTTGACGCCGTTATATCGGAACTTGGCTTTGACGGCGTTGAAACGGTGCATATGCGTGCGGAGGACGGCGGACAAAACAGCCGTTTCCGTGAAAAGTACGATACCGTTGTATCGAGGGCGGTCGCAAATATGACACGGCTCAGCGAGTGGTGTCTGCCGTTTGTTAAGGTCGGCGGATATTTTCTGGCGCTCAAAGGTCCCTCGGCTGACGAGGAGCTTGCCGACGCAAAACGCACAATTTCCATACTCGGCGGAGAGGTTGAGGACGTGTTTGAGGCGGAAATTCCGTACTCGGACTTAAAACATCGCATAATTATCATAAAAAAAGTGCGACAAACTCCGAAACGTTTCCCCACAAAACCCGGAATTGCGACAAAAAATTCTGTCGGAAAATGTTATAATTTGAAGAAATAAAAATATATTGTCTGAAAAGAGCAAAACCCGTCGAACGGTTTTGCTTTTCTTTTTGGAAATTTATGGTATAATAGTTCTTGTAAGACAAAGTATCTGAAAGGTACATTACACAACAGGGTTTCCCCAAGGCCCTGTAATACCCCCAAAGTGTCTTACACCTTCCACCACCGAGGGTAAACAGCGGTAATGAATATACCGCTAAAAGCATTTAAAATTTGTACATCAGAGTATGTTCATTATTGCTGTTTGCTCCTTTTAACAACACCTGAAAAAATTTCAATGAGGCAGATATGTTTAATTTGTTTAGAAGATTAAATAAGGAAAAAAGAATAGTATACATACCGATGGATATGATAAGCCAGAACCCGAACCAGCCGAGAAAATATTTTGAGGCGGCGGCAATGGACGAGCTGAAAAATTCCATTCGTGAATTTGGTTTGATACAGCCCGTGACCGTTCGGAAAAACGGCACGGAATACGAGCTTATAACGGGCGAACGCAGATTTCGTGCGTGCCAGGCGCTCGATTATGAAAAAATCCCTGCCATCGTGCTTGATGCAGACGTGAGGGAATCGGCGCTTTTATCGCTTTTGGAAAATCTGCACCGTGAGGATTTGTCGTTTTTCGAGATTGCCCAAAGCTATGAAAACCTTATTCATAACAGGGGAATGACCGAGATTGAAACGGCTGCCAAAATGGGTAAAAGCAAATCGGGAATAGTGAATAAACTGCGGCTTTTGCAGCTTTCGCCGTTTGTGAAAAAGCTTGTGCGTACATATAAGCTTTCGGAAAATCAGGCAAAGGCGCTGTTGAGGATAGGAAGTGAAAAGCGGCAGATTGAGGCGGCGCAGACAATATGCCTTAACAAGCTCACGCTCGACCAGACATACGATTTGATAGACGCCATGGCAGAGGACGAGAAAAAGAAAGAACCCAAGGAAAAATCCGTTTCCGAAAAAACGGCGGTTTTCAAAAACACCGTAAAGCGTTCGCTTGATTTGATAAGAAACGGCGATACGGACACGCAGTTTGAGGAAAACAGCTTCGATTGGGGTACGGAATATGTTATAAAAATAAAAAGCAAAAAAGCTCCTCCCGAGCAAATAAAAAGCGAGGTATCGGCAAAATAAAGCCGATACCTCGCTTTTTGGGTTTGCATCAACCCCTACAGATATGTTTACAATGACTGCACGCCGCACCGCCCAAAATCAGCGCCCCACGCCGTAGGGCAGGGGCTTGCTCCTGCCGAAATACTTATTCGTTTACGCCCACAATATGCAACGGGCGCAGCTCCTTATATCTGTACGAGGAAAGCGGTCGGCACTTTGAATCAATCGAATGTGCGGCAACTATTATTGTTTCCGGTGTTCCATTTCCTGCGTCCGTTACCACAGGCGAATGGTCAAACTTATCGGTAGAGGTAAGTCTTAGCTGTATAATATCGCCTTTTTCTATTTCATTAAGTCCCGTAAGTACTGCTCTCGGTCCTGCACCGGTGTTATTTACAAGAAACCGATACAGCTCATTTACGCCCGTCCATGACGGCGTTCTGTTTTGTAAGCTTATATAATACCAACCGTAAACAGGCGTATAATTCATAATTTTACTGCCGGCATACAGGCATTGCGATGCAAAGTTTGTACAATCACCGCCCAAATCGGAAAAATCATAAAACTGCGGATTTCTCCCGTATGCCCATTTGTTTGCATATTCCACGGCGGCGTCTCTGTCATATACCATAAAAAATCACCCCGTATATATTATGCCGATATAAAAAAAGAAGTGCATTAATTCGGGACGGTTTTCGGCAGGAGCAAGCCCCTGTCCTACGGTGTGCGGTTCCGCAAACGAAAACAAGTACCCGTAGGGGTTGATGCCCTCATCAACCCGCAAGCGCTATCCTATGCAATGTACGCTCGGGACGATGAAAGGCATCGTCCCCTACCAATATTATAAATATATATGAACAAAAAAACATTGCGGACATACAAAAAGAAACGGTCATAAGACCGTTTCTTTTTTAAGATTTACTAATTTCTAATTAGTTTCTTGAAGTTGAAGGATTGATGATGAATGCTTCTGCAACATCTCCGTCAACTAACTTAAGGAGAACGAATGATGTTCTACCGTATGTCTCAGTTTCCTTATCTACTGCGAATGAATCAGATGTCCAGTTAAGGATTGTCTGGTCTGCATCCATGTAGTCTGTCTTAGCAGGTGAAACTGTGAGTGCAGCTGAAAGAACGTCATTATAAACTCTTACGTCGCTGTCTGCCTTCTTCTTGTAGTCATATACAACTACCTTAGCGTCTGAAGCAAGATCATATTCATCAACAGCAGTTGCATCGTCAATGTCTGTTGTGTAGTTGCTTGTTACAGCCGGAGTTTCTCTGTTGTCTGTGTAAGAAGTGAACTTCTTAGCAACTGTGATTGAGTTCTTTGATGTTTCATATACAGCGCCGAATACCCAATCTACAGGATCTGCAGCTGTTGAAATATCACTTGCTGAATCTGTTGATGAAAGGAATCTGTTTACATTGTATACGTCAGCGCTGCCCTTTCTTGACTTAGCAAGTATAGTATCGAAGTTCTGATCCTTTATAGCATCTCTTGCTGCTGATGCGAATGAATCGTAACCAGCTGAAAGAACGTTCTTGAATAACGGATAAACTTCTGTTACATAACCTGACGAGTTCTTCTTAACCATTATCGGTGTACCTTCTGCAATACCCGAAATCGAAACACCCTCGTCTAAGAGTAATTCCTTAAGAGCTGTGCCATCGCCGTCTGCTACGAGGATAGCTGTACGGTTATCAACATCTTCGTCTTCTACCGTATAATTGCTTGAGTACAATACGAAGTCTGTCTTGTACGAGATTGCATCGTTACCTGCTGTAACAATTACGAACTGATATGTTCCGTCTGAAAGCTTGTTGTAACCATAAGCTGTGTAAGTAGCTTCATCTTCAAAAGCGTCAACTGCCATTGTAGCAATCTTGTCTTCTGATACATACTCTGAACCTAAGTAAAGAGCTGATGTAAGAGTATCGCTCAGCTTAATGTTACCAACTTTCTTTGCACTTGCTTTGTAAGTAGCGCTTACAGCTTCCTTATCAGCAGCTGTGTTTTCCTTAACGTTAAGGTTACCTGATGATGTTACCGAATAAGTAATAACTCTCTCCTGAACATCTTTTCTGTTAGCCTTAACTGCCTCTGTTGTATCAATCACACCATTTGCTGTGCCGTTGTTATCTTTGTAAGCATAGAGTAAGTATGAAGCATACTTATCGTTAGCTACAGGATATTTTTCTTTCTTACCGTCCGGAGTAATGATTGTAGCGTAGTAGTTGCCGCCGCCGTTATCATATACGCTGTCAAGAACTGCATACTTCTTTGAAGCTGAAGTTTCTTCGAATGAAGCGATTCTGCCGAATGCGTCTAAGTAAAGTGTATATTCGTTACCCTGTGTAAGAGTATCTACCCAAGCGCCTGCTACCTTATAAACTTCGCCGCCTACTGTGTACTTGTCTTTCTTAACGCTTGTGAGCTTACCTTCTGCTGTAGCAGTTGATACGAGAACGTCATATGATTTTGAATCTTCAAAGCTTGATGCTGTAACGTCCCAAGCGATTGACAATACGTCATTTTCCTTTAAGTCTGTCGGAGCAACGTCTTTGCCGTCAACAGTCTTGAATGAATAGAACATGCTTTCATCTGTTGTATCAACGTCAAGTGATGTACCGATGTTTGCAGTATCTCTTGCGTCGAAACGGATTGTGCATTCTTCAGCGTCACCTACAACTGATGCA
>CAKSPN010000045.1 GCA_934481375.1 uncultured Clostridia bacterium | reverse complement strand
GCCTATTACCGTACCCGGCATTACCTTTTCGCCGGCTTTAATGCTTTGATTTACCGCATACGACGCCGCCGATTCGCTGTGACCCGCACCCATAATCTCAAAGTTAAGGTCGCGTCCGGCAAGCACATCTTTTGCCTCGCTTACCGACATACTTTCGAGATTGGGAACAGTTACGGTAAGTTCCTCGTTATCCGTATCGGTGTACAGAATAACGGTCGAGTTTTCGCTCATCATTGTACCGGGTTTCGGCAGCTGTGACATAACCGTATCTCCGCTGCCCTTTATTCTGTAATTAAGCTGTGAATTTACTATAAGCGTTTTTGCCTCCGATGTTGACTTTGTGCGCACATCGGGGACTTCTATTGTTGCGTCGGGAGTTTCCTCCGCAGTGTACTGCTTTTCAATTCCGAGATAATTAAGCGTATCCTCTATTACCTCGCCCGCAAGCGGTGCGGCTATTGTACCGCCGTACTTGTTCGCCACCTGAGGTTCGTCAAGCACTATAAGGCACACTATTTCCGGGTCGTTCGCCGGGGCAAAGCCTATGAATGATGCGACACGCTTGTCGCTTCCTCTCGGAAGCTTTTCCGATGTACCTGTTTTTCCGCCGATACGGCAGCCTTTCACGTATGCGTTTTTACCCGTTGCATTCGGCTGTGCAACAACCTGTTCGAGTATGTCACGCATTTTGGAGGAGGTTTCCTCCGATATAACACGGTTTACAACCTCCGGCTGATATGATTTTACCACACCGTCGCCGTTTTTGATTTCCTTTACTATATGCGGTTTCATTCTTTCGCCGCCGTTTATAACCGCACTGATTGCCGTTATAAGCTGAATGGGCGTTATCTGGAAGTTCTGACCGAACGAGTTTGTCGCAAGGTCGACCACGCTCATCTTATCGCGGTAATAAATACTCGAGCTTTCGCCGCCCAACTCTATGCCCGTCTTATCGGCAAGACCGAACGCCGTGAAATATTCTCTGAATTTTTCCGCTCCGAGTTTGAGTCCCACGTCAATGAATACCGGGTTACAGGAGTTTAAAACGCCCTGCACAAACGTTTCACTGCCATGACCGTTCGAGTTGGCACAGCTTATTTTTCTGTCCTCAACCACTCTGAAGCCGGGGCAGAAGAACGGCGTGTTCATATCGACAACGTGTTCCTCCAAAGCCGCCGCCGCCGTGATTATCTTAAATGTCGAACCCGGCTCGTATGTATCGGAAACCGCCTTGTTTCTCCACATTTTATTGCGCATTGCGGCAACCTTTTCATCACTCATACTGTCCGGATCATCGGTAGGCTTGGGACTTGATTTGGTATCTTCCTCGCTGTCCTTTTCCTCTCCGTCGTATGTAAAATCTATTGCATACTTATTAAATCTGTCTATGTCATAGGGATTGTTTGAATCGAAATCCGGCTTTACCGCAAGCGCAAGTATCTCGCCCGTTTTCGGATTCATTATTATTCCTGCCGCACCCTCTTTAAGCTTGTTCTCCTGAACAGCTTCTTCAAGGCGCTTTTCGAGGAAGTGCTGAATTGTTTCGTCTATCGTCAGCACTATGTCACTGCCCTTTTCCGCCTCGTTCAGATATTCGGTCTGCTGTTCGGCAAGGGTTGTTCCCTTTGCTGTCTGATTTTTCAGTATCGCTCCAGCTTTTCCCGAAAGCGAATCGTCAAATACAAGTTCAACGCCCTGAAGTCCGTTGTTGTCATATCCCGTAAATCCGAGAACGTGCGGTGCGACATCATACGGATAATATCTTTTTGAGTCGTCCTCAAAATATATTCCACTGAACGCTTTCGCAAGCTTTTTCGCCTCGTCGCCTGCGTCCTCGCCCGGTTTCATAATGGCGTTTATCTTGTCCGTTTCCTCCATGGATATTCTCTTTTTAATTATCTGATAACGGCTGTTTTTCTGCAAAAGCTTTAAAATATCGTCATAGCTCATATCTATTATGGGCGAAAGCTTTGACGCTATCGTTTCGGCGTTGCCTTTGTTTTTTACGTCCTGCGGATTGCAGGTAAGAGTGTTTACTGAAGCACTCTCCGCAAGCACTTTGCCGTTTCTGTCATAAATGCTTCCCCTTGAAGCCGTTATTATACTGCTTCCCTGCTGTTGGTTTTTGGCTTTTGTGGAAAGCTCGTCACCGCGGACTATCTGCCAATATGCAACACGCAGTATCAACGCCGCAAGGCAAGCCAGAATTATGCTTGCCATTACAATAGTCCGTCTTCTTATTTTGTTTATTGATGGTGTCGGCATACAGTTCCTTTCCTCACTTATAACAAAACATTCCGAATTTATATGTATATAAACTATTCTATGCTAAAAAATGCCACAATATTACTGCCAAGCTTTTTGAGCGCCGCACCGATACGGTTTATCGGTCCCTCCACGTCCGACGCCGTTTTCTCCGTTACATCGTTTTGTTTAACATTTACATATATCGTCTGATACTTTTCCGGACGCTGCATTCCGAGTCTTGTCGTTGCCTCCTCCTCGATTTTTGTGAGGTCAACGCTCTTTTCCAGCTCATAATTTTTCTGCGAGGTTATAGCCTCTGCGTCCGCAAGCTTTTTCTCAAGCGAAGCAATCTGCTGCTTTGTTTCGTTTACTGCAACAAATTCGGAAATCATAAATCCGGCAGAAAATGACAGCACGAGTATTGCACAAATTCTGCGTACACTTTTTTTCCTGTTCAGCATCTGATTATGATTCCTCTTACTCTTATTCTGTTGTGGTTTCCGCTTTTTCGGAACATATTCTTCATAGGTATAATCTTTATACGCTAAATTATCGTATCCCACAATCTTTCTCCTACAATTTCTCTATTACTCTCAGTTTTGCGCTTTTTGAACGTGAATTGTTTTCTATTTCCGTATCATCGGGAAGTATCGGCTTGCGTGTGATAATCCTAACCGAAGGCTTGTTGCCGCACACGCATACCGGAAAGCTTTTCGGGCAGGTACAGCCCTTGGCAAGGTTTGCAAATGTTTTTTTAACTATTCTGTCCTCAAGGGAATGGAATGTTATTATTGCCAGCCGTCCGTTCTTGTTTAAGGCTTCCGTAAAATCCTTAATGCTCTGTTCAAGTATCCCGAGTTCGTTGTTTACCTCTATGCGAACCGCCTGAAATATCCTCTTTGCCGGGTGTCCGCCCTCCTCCCTTGCACCTTTCGGGATTGCGGCTTTTATTATTTCAACCAGTTCAAAGGTGGTTTCCACGTTTTTTTTCTTACGGTACTCTGTAATAAACTGCGCCACACGCTTTGACCATTTTTCTTCTCCGTACTCAAAAAATATTCGTGAAAGTTCCTCCTCCGAATATGAATTGATTACGTCGTATGCGCTTTTTCCGCCGTCGGCGTTCATACGCATATCGAGAGGAGCGTCATGCATATAGGAAAATCCTCTCGAAGCATTGTCAAGCTGATACGAGCTTACGCCCAAATCAAGCAATGCGCCGTCTATTTTATCTGTATGCAGGCTTTTTAAAATTTCCTTTATCCTGCAAAAATTGTTGTTTACAAGCGTTATCCTGTCCGAAAAAACGTCAAGACGTTTTCGGGCTGCCGATATTGCTTCTTTATCTTGGTCAATGCCGATAAGGCGGCATTTTTCGTTTGATGACAGCAGTTTGTATGAATGACCTCCGCCTCCGAGCGTACCGTCAACATAAACGCCGTTGTCTTTTACGCCGAGATATTCTATGCTTTTGTCCAAAAGCACCGAAATATGCTTAAATTCCATTTACAGCCTCCGTTGTTATCAGATGTTCAGTCCGTATTTTAAAATACCGTCCATCATAATATCATCGGACAATCCGCTCTGATAATTCTTCCACTCACCGCTGTCCCATATTTCGAGCCTTGTGTTTGCGCCGACAAGCACCACGTCCTTTGTAAGGCCGGCATACTCGAGAAGCCTTTCCGCCACGGAAATTCTTCCCTGCTTATCCACCGCAACGGCGGTTGCCTTGCCGAAGAACATACGCACAAACGCCGCCGCATTGCGGTCGGTTGCCGTAGGCAGTTTGTTTATCTTTTCCGCCATTCGGCCCCATTCCTCCTCGGTGTACAAATGCAGGCATTTGTCCGAAGGCGCCTGAGTGATATACACGATATTTCCCGCCATACCGCGTATTTTGGAAGGAAGTATTATTCTTCCACGCTCGTCCAGCTGTCTTTCGTATTCGTCAACAAAAGCCATCGTGTATTCACCGCCCTTTCCGCAAACATAATAAACATAAAAAATCACAGCGAGCGAGCATTGGGTTTATGGTTCATTTCCTCTCCCATTCACTCCAATTCGCTCCCCATGTAACCATTTTACTCTATATTCGCAAAAAACGCAATATCTTTTTTAAAATTTTTTTCAAAAATAATCTATTTTGTTTACATTTTATATTTTTGCTTGTAAAATTCGGCAAAACAGGTTATAATGAAACAGGCGGCACAGCAGGCATATGTACATAATATTGATATTTTTCCGTAATATGACTACTATATGTTGTGTCGGTTACTATTCTATCACAAATACATTAATTTGTGAAGTCTTTTTTTAAATTTATTTTTCAGAAATATTACAAATCGGCTTTTTGTCGAATTTTGTAAAAGGAAAGGGCTTTTATTATGGCAGATTTAACAGAAAAGATTATCGGCATTATTACAAAGGAGTTTCAGCTTCAAAAATGGCAGACGGAAAACACCGTTGCGCTTATAGATGAGGGCAACACAATTCCTTTTATCGCACGATACAGAAAGGAAAAGACAGGCGCATTAAGCGATGAGGTTTTAAGAGATTTTGACGACAGATTAAAATATCTCAGAAGCCTTGAGGACAAAAAGGCGGAGGTGTCACGCCTTATAGATGAGCAGGGAAAATTAACGGACGAGCTTTCCGCCGCAATAGACTTTGCGGCAACGCTTTCGGAGCTTGACGATATATACCGTCCCTACCGCCCGAAGCGCCGCACACGTGCCACGGTTGCAAAGGAAAAAGGGTTGGAACCGCTCGCGCTTATGATGTTTGCGCAAAACGTATACGACCAATCGCCCGAAAGCCTTGCGCTTGAATACATAGACGCCGAAAAAGGCGTTGAAACGGCAGAGGACGCATTACACGGCGCAATGGATATAATTGCCGAAAATATCAGCGACAACGCCGATTTCAGAAAAGCGATAAAGTCGATGTTTTTAAAAAGCGGCGTAATCCGCTCAAAAGCCGCATCGGATGAGGACAGCGTGTACAGGCTCTACTATGATTTTTCCGAACCGCTTTCGAAACTTGCAAACCACAGACTTCTCGCAATAAACAGAGGAGAAAAAGAGGGATTTCTTTCGGTTAAGCTTGAAACGGACGAAGAGCCGATACTCAATTACCTTATCAGACACACCACGCCCAAAAAGCGTTCGGTGTTCACCTCATATGTCGAGGAAGCCGCAGAGGACGCCTACAAGCGCCTTATAGCGCCGTCGGTTGAAACGGAAATACGAAATACTCTTACCGAAAACGCACAGGAAGCGTCAATCAAGGTGTTCCGCCAAAATCTGTCGGGACTGCTTCTTCAGCCCCCCGTAAAGGGCAGTGTTGTTCTGGGGCTTGACCCGGGATACCGCACAGGCTGTAAGCTTGCGGTGGTGGACGAAACGGGAAAGGTACTTGACACGGGCATAGTTTACTGCACTCTCCCCAACCACGACAAGGACAAAGCCAAGGGAGTTTTGAAAAAGCTTATAGAAAAATACAACGTGGACATTGTTTCAATAGGAAACGGAACGGCGTCAAAGGAATCCGAAATACTCGTTGCCGAGCTTATAAAGGAGCTTGACCGAAAAGTATATTATGTGATGACAAACGAAGCGGGAGCGTCGGTATACAGTGCGTCAAAGCTTGCAACGGAAGAATTTCCGCAGTATGACGTCGCATTGAGGAGCGCCGTTTCGATAGCACGCCGATTGCAGGATCCGCTTGCGGAGCTTGTAAAAATAGACCCCAAATCCATCGGAGTAGGGCAGTATCAGCACGATATGAACCAAAAGCGCCTGGGAGAGGCGCTCGGCGGAGTTGTCGAGGGGTGTGTAAACAGCGTCGGGGTTGATCTCAACACCGCATCGCCGTCGCTTCTTTCATACGTTGCCGGAATAAACGGCACGGTTGCAAAAAACATTATCACATACCGTGAGGAAAACGGAAAGTTCAAATCGAGAAAAGAACTTTTGAAAGTTCCCAAGCTTGGCAACAAAGCATTTGAGCAATGCGCCGGATTTATGCGCATTGCGGACGGCGACAACGTGCTTGACAACACCTCCGTCCACCCCGAAAGCTATGCGGCGGCAAACGAGCTTTTGAAAAAACTCGATTACACGCCCGATGATGTTATAAACGACAATATTTCGGATATAAAATCAAGAGCAAACGATAAATCAAAGCTTGCCGATGAACTCGGCATAGGCGAAATGACGCTTGATGACATAATAGACAGCCTGTTAAAAAGAGGACGTGACCCGAGAGAGGAACTCCCCACTCCTGTACTGCGGAGCGATATTATGTCCATGGAGGATTTAAAGCCGGGCATGATACTTACGGGAACGGTGCGTAACGTTATAGATTTCGGCGCATTTGTGGACATAGGCGTTCATCAGGACGGACTGGTGCATATTTCGCAGATATGCGACAAATATATAAAGCACCCGACCGATGTGCTTTCGCTCGGCGATACGGTCAAGGTCAAGGTGCTTGACGTGGACGTAAAGAAAAAGAGAATATCGCTTACAATGCGTGAAGTGTAAGGAGGAAATAATATGAACAACATTTCTTTTCCCCGTTTGGGATTGAGCTTTAATATATCGCCCGCCGCATTTTCGATAGGCGCAAAGGAGATATACTGGTATGCACTCATAATACTCACAGGTTTTTTGTGCGGACTGGGGTTTGTGTGCGCCACCTGCGAAAAGCGTGGGTTAAAAAAAGATTATGTGTGGGACATTGCCATGCTCGGTCTTGTGTGCGGAATAATCGGCGCAAGGATATATTATGTCCTGTTTGCGCTTGATGAATTTAAGGACGATTGGCTCGGTATTTTTGAAATATGGAACGGCGGTCTTGCTATTTACGGCGGAATAATCGGCGCGGTTATAAGTACGTTCATATACTGCCGCATACGAAAGCTTAACGTGCTTAACGTTTTTGACGTGTGCTGTCCTGGACTTTTCATCGGTCAGGCGATAGGCAGATTCGGAAACTTTGTAAACTCCGAGGTTTACGGCGGAGCGACAAGCCTCCCGTGGGGAATGTCCATAAACGGTGCGGCGCCGGTACATCCGCTGTTTCTGTACGAGTCGCTCTGGAACATATTGGGACTTATACTTCTCATTATTTTCAGGGACAAAAAGCGTGCGGACGGACAGGTATTCTTCTTCTACACCTTCTGGTACTCGCTCGGCAGACTGTTCCTCGAGGGTATGCGTGACACGAAATACATTCTGTATATGATACCCGGAAAGCTCGGCATATCGCAGTTTATCGCCTTTGTGTTTATTGTGCTGTCGGCGGTTGCTTTTGCTGTAATTTCAAAAAAAGCAAAAAATGTCGAATAATGACATACGAAAGTTATAACTTTTTTTCTGTAAATAGTTGACAAATTTTAAGTTTTAATGTAAAATAAAGTCACAGTAGAAATAGGAGGAAATTGGTTATGGCACTAAACGAGCTTAGAGAGCAATTTCACAGGGTTCTTGAAATGCACAATTTTGATTATTCAAACCCCGAAGTTATAAAATTGGGACTTGAATTTGAGAAAGCCGCAGGAAAGAATTTCGGCTCCGATTGATGTTTTATTACATAATCCAATAATTCGGAGGAAAAAACGGTGTAAAAAAGGCAACTTTTTTACACCGTTTTTTTATTCTTTATTAAAGATTATCGGCGGAAGTTCAATATCGCCGTAAAGCTTTGCCTGCCATAATATTTCCGATTTTTTGTCACGGTCAAAGCACAGCGCTGGCCATAAGGCGTCCGCATCGGAAACGCCGTGCATTTCATTGCGCTCAAACGCCGCCAAAAGCACCGTATACGATCCAGTGGCAAGCGCCTGCGTGTCAAGGATAAATTCTCCCGAATATTCCCCATCGGCACGGCATTTTGCAAATCCACGGCAAACCGCCGTTGCGACAGGCTCATTGTTTACATTGTGAATCATCATTCGCAGCGACAGCGACTCCACGTCTTTCAGCGCACGCCATTTTATACGCATATGCAGTTTTTCTCCGTCGCAAATCCTGAGATTGTCACGCCCCAGCACTTCAAGACTCTCAAACCGTATCTTATCAGTGAAAAAGTTTGCTCTCGGAGCCTTTGTAAAATCAACAAACAGCTTGTGTTCACGTTTTGACGAGTCGAAATAAAGCTTTATTGCCTCATCGGTCGTTCCGTCATATATTATTTTTCCTTTTTTCATAACTGCGCCACGGCTGCAAAGTCTGCGCACCGTATTCATATTATGGCTTATGTAAATAATCGTTCTACCCGAATCACGTGCAACGGATAGCATTTTGTCGATACATTTTTTCTGAAAGTTCATATCGCCCACGGCAAGCACCTCGTCCATAAGCATAATATCACTGTCAAGATGTGCCGCAACGGAAAACGCAAGCTTTACAAACATTCCCGACGAATACCGCTTTACGGGCGTGTCGATAAATTTTTCGCACTCGGAAAACTCTATAATATCGTCCATTTTGCGTGTTATCTCGCTCTTTTTCATACCGAGGATAGCGCCGTTTAAGTATATGTTTTCCCGTCCCGTAAGCTCGGGGTGAAAACCCGTTCCCACCTCAAGCATACTCGAAACCTTGCCGTTTATATAAATCTTGCCCTTTGTGGGTGCGGTAACACGTGACAAAAGCTTAAGCGTTGTGGACTTGCCTGCGCCGTTTCCGCCGATAAGTCCGAGTGTTTCGCCTCTGCGCACCTCAAGGTTTATGCCGTCAAGCGCTGTGAAAAGCTCGTTATTCCCGTATACCTTACCGCCTATACGCCTGTTCGGGTCCTCTTTTTTTCTCACACGTGCCCACCAGCTCTGCAAATCGCCCTGAAGCGTACCTCCGCCGATTGCACCCAGGCGGTACTCCTTGTACACGTCCTCTATTTTAATTACAACATCGCTCATATTCTTCACCTTTAAACAGTATCGAGAAACGTTTTTTCAACTCTCGAGAAAATAATTATGCCGAAAAACAGCAACAAAAGCGTCATTCCCCAGCTTACCGCCCAGGAGAATATTTCCGGCTCGCCGCAGCCCAAAAATGCGTATTTGAAATTATTCACAACGGGCATCATCGGGTTTAAAAGGATTAATCCTCTCAGGTTTGACGGTACGGCAGAGAGCGGATACACAATAGGTGTTGCGTACATCCACAGCTGAACGCCGAATCCCACAAGGATTGATAAATCCCTGTACTTTGTTGTAAGGGCGGATATGATTATTCCCGTTCCCATTCCGAGCATAGCCATCTGCACCACCATAAGCGGCAAAAGCGTTATCCAGCCGTTGGGGTGTATGCACCCCGGAGATGAAACGGCAAAATACACCATAAGGCAAATCATTAATATCAGCTGTAAAAAGAACGACAGCATGGCGTATATTACGGTTGAAAGCGGCGTTATAAGTCTTGGGAAATAGACCTTGCCGAACAGCCCGGCATTTCCCGTAAAGGTTGACGCCGTCGATGTAAGGCAGGTTGAAAAGTATGCCCAGGCGGTGTTTCCCGCCATATAATACAAAAACTGCGGCACGCCGTCGGTTGAAATCTGCGCTATTTTTCCGAATACAACGGTAAACACAGACGAGGTCAGAAGCGGTGTTATAAGAAACCACAGCGGACCCAGTATCGTTTGCTTGTATGCGCTTTTGTAATTTCTTTTTATGAACATAAAAAGCAGGTCACGATACTGCCATATCTCTTTTAAATTTATATCAAACCAGCCGGTTTTCGGCTTTATAACGGTTGTCCATTCTTCGTTCATTTCAATCCTCCGTTCATAAGTAGATTATACACGATTTGCCTTTCTTTGTCAACGCCGCATATTGACAGCGCCGTTTAAAAATGCTAAAATACACTTAATAATATTTATGTCTTTACGGGATATAATATATTATAACAGCATCATAGGTGCGGAGGTATTGCTATGAAAAAGAATTCCAAAAAGATGATTATGACGGCTGTCGGAGTAACGGCGGCGGCAAGCGCAGGAGCGGCGGCTGCGGCGTATCTTGCGACAAGGCTTTTGGTCAGGACGGCGCTTGACCGAAATCAGCCAAAAATAATGAAAAATGCCGGTTCCGTAATTGCAGGCAGTAAGAAAAACGAAGAGCTTGACGAGCTTTGCCGTGCGGCGTCGGAGCGATTAAAAGCACAGGAGCACGAAAATGTTGAAATAACCGGTTATGACGGAGTTGCGCT
>CAKSPN010000044.1 GCA_934481375.1 uncultured Clostridia bacterium | reverse complement strand
ATAGGCAGCGACCACGGCGGTTTTGAATTGAAAAATTATATTGTAGAGTATCTTTTGGAACAGGGATACGCCGTAAAGGATTACGGTACATACAGCGAGGACAGCGTTGATTATCCCGACTGTGCAGCACCCGTGTGCGATGCGGTCGTAAGCGGCGAGGCTGAAAAGGGAATACTTATCTGCGGAACGGGAATAGGTATTTCAATTGCGGCAAACAAGCACAAGGGAATACGTGCCGCACTTTGCTCGGACGCATACAGTGCCACAATGTCAAGACGTCATAACGACGCAAACATACTTTGTATGGGCGGCAGAGTTATCGGACGTGAACTGGCGTATATGATAACGGACATATGGCTTCACGAGGAATTTGAGGGCGGACGCCACGAAAAAAGAATTGCTAAAATTCACGAAATAGAACAGCAATAACAATAACGGCTTGACTTTATCTAAGATAAAGTCAAGCCGTTATTTCGGTTTAAAGAGTGATTACTTTATTTTGTTTTCGTAATCTTCAACCATCTTTTTAACCATCTGTCCGCCGATTGAACCGGCCTGCTTAGCTGTGAGGTCACCGTTGTAACCCTGCTTTAATGTTACGCCTACTTCGCTTGCAGCTTCCATCTTGAACTTTTCCATTGCCTGTTTAGCTTCCGGTACTGTCATAATTTTTCCCTCCTGAAATCATAGTCCTTAAATCTATCTAAATTTTGTTGTCGAATTAAATCGACTACACTCATATTTTACGCTATGATACAAAATATATTCAGTGTAATTTTTACCTTTTTCAATAAAAAACAAAGTTGAAAAAAATCAAAAAATGTGGTATAATAAGAATATAAAATTTATACGCAGGAGGTACGGTATGACGTTATATAAGCTTTTAAGTATGTTTTTTGTGTATGCCTGTATGGGCTGGTGCATGGAAGTGGTTTTCTGCGGACTTAATAACGGACATTTTATAAACAGAGGATTTTTAAACGGTCCCGTATGCCCGATTTACGGAGTGGGCGGCGTTGTTATAATCACGCTTTTGACTCCGATTTCGGGGAATGTGTTTGTGCTGTTTTTGGGAGCGGTGGTTGTAACGTCTTTAATTGAGCTTTTGACGGGATATGCGCTTGAAAAACTGTATCATGCACGGTGGTGGGATTACAGCGAAGAACCGTTTAATATTAAAGGATATATCTGCCTTAAATTTTCGCTTGCTTGGGGAATAGTCGGCGTTATACTTATGCGTGGAATACACCCTGCGGTTTCAAAAATAATAGACGTGTTCCCGCACGTTTTGGGGACTATACTGCTGTCGGTATTTACGGCGGTATTTATTGCCGATTGTATCGTTACGTTTATATCCGTCAAAAAACTCACGGATCGTATGGAGGTTATGGAGGATATTGCGGAAAAGATCAGAAGCGTATCGGACGCTATGGGAAAGCGTATTTATGACGGCGCCGCCGCAACTCAAAAGGCTACGGAGGAATTATCGGCTAAGGTTGACGCAAGCGAGTTAAAGCAAAAATCCGAGAAAGAGGCGGAGGAAATAAAGCTGAAGCTTGACGCGCTTAAGAAGAAGTACGCCGCACTGGCTGAGGAAAAGCATTTTTCGCACAAGCGATTATTAAAGGCGTTCCCGAAAATGAAATCCGACAGGTTCGGCGGTACGCTTGAAAGAATAAGGGACAAGCACAGAAAATAACAGGAGTTGAGGACATACATATGGCGCTTTATGCAATTGCAGATCTGCATCTTCCGCTAGGAGTGGATAAGCCGATGGACATTTTCGGCAGTTCGTGGAAAAACTATGTGGAACGCCTTTTTGATAACTGGCAGTATACGGTTAATAAAGACGATACGGTTGTTTTGCCGGGGGATTTTTCATGGGCAATGTACCTTGAAGAAAGCAAAAAGGATTTTGAATATCTCAACAGCTTAAACGGCAGAAAGATACTTATAAAAGGCAATCACGATTATTGGTGGACGACTATGAACAAGCTGAGTAATTTTGTCGCCGATAACGGATTTTCCGATATATATTTTATGCAGAACAATGCGTTTGTGTATAAGGACATTGTACTTTGCGGAACAAGGGGGTGGCTTCACCCTGCGTGGGACGGTTTTACGCAGAAAGATCAAAAAATATTTGACCGTGAAACGGCAAGGCTTGAGCTGTCGCTTAAAAATGCGCAGAAGTACGAAAACAAGGATATATATGTTTTTACGCATTATCCGCCGATGTCAAACCGTATTGAGGGAAATGCCTTTACGGACAAGCTTAAAGAATACGGAGTTAAAAAGGTTATATACGGACATCTTCACGGAAATTCGCACAGAAACGGCGTAAACGGGGTGTATGACGGGATAGAATATACACTGGTAAGCGCCGATTATTTGCAGTTTATGCCTAAAAAAATAGCTGATTAAAAAGAATGTCGAAATTTGAAAAAAATTTTTTAAAAAAATTTTCAAAAAAGGCTTTTCTTTTTTGGAAAAGTGTGCTATAATGATTATAGTTTATAAGATTTGATTGGTCGATGGTATGCTGTTTATCTGTAGCATCTCTCTCAATTGTATGTCATCGACTGATCGGAAATTATAAATCGAGAAAACGAAGGCTTTATGCCTTCGTTTTTTCGTGCGGTTCTTTCGGGGTGACATAGACGGTGTTGTAGCTGTCGTATATGACCATTCCGGGTTTTGCACCGCTTGGTTTTTTTACGTTTTTAATTTGAGTATAATCAACAGGCACCTGCGAGGAATTGCGTGCTTTTGAATAATACGCCGCAAGCTCTGCGGCATACAGCATTGTGCTTTTCGGAATGTCCTTGTCAATGCCGAGCTTTATTACCGTGTGTGAGCCGTGAATATTCTTTGTATGAAACCACATATCGCCCGAGTTTGCAAATTTCAAAGTAAGATAATCGTTTTGCGTGTTGTTTTTTCCGACATAAATATCAAATCCGTCATCGCTTATAAAGTGCATCGGCTTTGATGCCATCTGCTTTTGCGGTGCGGCTTTTCTATTTATGTATCCTTCACGGATAAGCTCGGAACGTATCGCCGTAAGGTCGGAAACGTTTTCGGCGTTGTCAAGAGCCGCAAGTGTGCTTTCAAGATAATCCAAATCCTCATGCGCCGATTTAAGCTGTTTTGCCGCCTCTATTTCCGCAATTTTGCACTTTGAATATTTCTTGTAATATTTCTGCGCATTCTGCGAGGGCGTAAGCCGAACGTCGAGAGAAATTTTTACAAGGGGAGAGCCGTCCTCATAGTAGTTGTTCACCTCGGCAAGCTTGTCGCCTTGGTTTATTGCGTATATGTTTGCAGTTATGAGGTCTCCGTAGATTTTGTACTTGTCTTTGTTCTCCGCATCGGCAATGGTTTTTTCAAGGAGCGTAAGCTTTTTTGTTACACGCTCAATGCTGTTGTTCAATACCTTTACCAAACCGGAGCTTTTCTGACGCATACGCTCACGCATATCACGCAGAGCGTAAAAATCGTCAAGCAGCTTGCTTATGCTTTCATATTCGGTAACAGCCGCCGTGTTTTCGTATTGCTTAATGCTTATCGAACTGAAATCGGAAAGTCTGCCGTTTGCCTCAATCATACACGGCGCAAATTCATTGTTTTTAATGCGCTCCGCAAGCTTGATAACGGCGGCTTTCAAGGTGCTTTCCTTGTTCAGATTAAGCTCCGATACTTTTACGTCCGTTCGTCCGAATACGCTGTAGACGGTTTCTCTTGCGGTAAGCGGACTTATTCCCGAAATATTGTCCATAAGCGCTTTGTCACAGGTTTTTGTCGGCAAAAATGAGAATTTTGTGTCGGCGCAAACCTCCGTTAGGGGAGTCTTTTGCTGTACGGGCGGATATTCGTATATAACGCCCGGCAGTATCTGACGGACGGAACTCATTGTGAAATCAACGTGCTTTGCCGAGTCGAGAACTTTCATACTGTCGTTTACCAGTATGATGTTTGAATGACGTCCCATAATCTCGATAATTAAGTGCTTTTTTGTAAGATCGCCAAGTTCGTCATAGCTTTCAAACGTGATTTTTACTATTCTTTCAAATCCCACCTGTTCAACCGAAAGTATTTTTGCACTGCCGATATGCTTTCTCAAAAGCATACAGAACATAGGAGCGGTTTTGGGATTTTGCTTTGTCTGTTCCGTAAAATGTATTCTAGGATTTTCGCTCGAAGCCGAAACGAGAAGCTTGTATTTGCCGTCAAAGTTACGGATATAAATAATAATCTCATCTTTCTCCGGCTGATGTATTTTGTCTACTCTGCCGTTTTGGATAAGCGGCGAAATTTCATTAACAAGACAGCGGACTGCCAGTGCATCAAGAGCCATTGTAACCTCCTTATAAACCCCATACGTAAGGCAGGAGCAAATCCTGCCTTACGTATTATATCACATTGTGCGGCGCAAAACAAGAAAAAGTCTGAAATTATCCGAATTTCAGACTTCATACAGTAGTTTTGAGAAAAGTGATATGTCACTTTTTTCGCCTGTCGGCAATGTTTTGCCGACAGGCTCTTTTCTTAAGGCTTAACCTTCCATATGCTTTCCCAAGAAACCTGCCGCCGATTCGGCAAGCTTGCTTTCAACCTCCGACGGCTTTTCGCCGTCCTTCATAATAAAGAGAACGGAACCTATCGTATCGCCCTCTGAAACTATCGGAACAACAACGCCTGCGTTGTATTTATCGTTTCCGTCCGCAACGTGTATGATTTTTCCGGATTCGTAGGTAACGGTTATCTTATCGTTCATAACGTTTTCAAGCTCTGCCGAAACAGGCTTTTCGATAAGTTCTTTCTTAGGGATACCCGATACGGCGATTACATTGTCACGGTCGGTAATGCATGCGCAGTGACCGCTTGCCTGTGCGAGAGTTTCGGCATAATTTGCCGCAAAATCGCCAAGTTCGCCGATAGGAGAGTATTTTTTGAATATAACCTCGCCGTCTTTTTCGGTGTATATTTCAAGCGGATCTCCTTCACGTATTCTCATAGTTCTTCTTATTTCCTTAGGTATTACCACTCTGCCCAAGTCATCTATTCTTCTTACAATTCCCGTAGCTTTCATAATCAAACTCCTTTTGCCTTTCTACAAAATTTTTAACTTGTAAAGTTATTGTCTGTAGCAAAAAGGTGTTTTATGCAAAATTATGAAAAGTTTTGTTGTGGTAAAATTTTGTTTTAAAATATTGATTTTGTACGTCTGACAGGCTCGCAGGTGAAGTTTATTCCAAGCTTTTTCAATACTTTGCGGTCTGCGTCGCAGAGCATTACGGATGAATGAAGTTCCGTACCGCTGAGGTTTGAAATCGTATCGAGAGCATGGCTTGCCTGCGGATTTACGACCGCACAGCTTGAAAGTGCAATCAGCATTTCGTTGGAGTCGAGATGTGACGACGGGGAATGAAGTACATCACGCTTTAATTTTATAATAGGCTCAATGGTTGCCTGTGCGAGGAGCGGAACGTTGTCGTTTATTCCCGCCATTACTTTCATTGCGTTTAAAAGCGCCGCCGAAACCGAGCCTAAAAGCTCGCTTGTTTTTCCCGTAACGATTGTTCCGTCATTGAGTTCTATCGCAACGGCGTGAGTACCGTTTTTCTCCGCTTTGTCATTTGCAGCTTTGACAACCTTTCTGTCCGATACGGTAACGCCCGCCTGCTGCATAATAGATTCAGCCTTGATTACGGAGCTTTCACCGACACGTCCCTGGAGTTTGCCGCAGAGTATTTCGTAATATCTGCGTATTATTTCCTCTTTTGCGGCGTCGCATACCGCATCATCGTCAAATATGCAGTTTCCTGCCATATTAACGCCCATATCGGTAGGCGAGCAATACGGACTTTCGCCCATAATCTTTTCAAGAATTGCTTTTAACAGCGGAAATGCCTCAACATCACGGTTGTAGTTTACCGTCATTTCGCCGTAAGCCTCAAGGTGGAACGGGTCAATCATATTGAGATCGTTAAGATCGGCAGTTGCCGCTTCATATGCGAGATTTACGGGGTGTTTTAACGGTAAATTCCATATCGGGAACGTTTCAAATTTTGCGTATCCTGCGGTAATGCCGAGCTTATGCTCCCAATATAACTGCGAAAGACAGGTGGCAAGCTTGCCGCTGCCGGGACCGGGCGCCGTAACTATTACGAGCGGACGGGTGGTTTCTATGTATTCGTTTCTGCCGTAGCCGTCCTCGCTTACGATAAGCGGTATGTTGTTCGGATAGCCTACAATCGGATAATGCAGATACACGTTTACGCCGAGGTTTGTAAGCTTTTTCTTGAAACTATCCGCCGCATACTGACCTGCATACTGCGTCAGAACAACACTGCTTACCAGAAGTCCCATATTGCGGAACGCTTCTATAAGGCGCACCGCCTCTTGGCTGTAAGTGATACCGAGATCGCCGCGCATTTTATTTTTTTCAATATCCGCCGCATTTATTGCTATTACTATTTCCGCACTGTCCGCAAGGTGCATAAGCATTTTAATTTTGCTGTCCGGCTTAAATCCGGGAAGAACACGTGATGCGTGATAATCGTCAAAAAGCTTGCCGCCAAGTTCAAGATACAGCTTGCCGTTAAACTTCTGTATGCGTTCTTCAATGTATTTGGACTGCATTTTTAAGTATTTGTCGTTGTCAAAACCGATTTTTTTCATATGTTTCCCTTTCTAAAATAACAAGTGCCGCCCAAAGCGGCACTTGTTTTTGTGATTTATTCTACTGTAACTGATTTTGCGAGGTTTCTCGGCTTGTCGATGTCACAGCCTTTCAAGGACGCAACATAATATCCGAATAACTGCAAAGGTACAACCGCAAGTGACGGAAGCGTAAATTCCTCCGAGTCGGGAACTATAACAACGTGGTCGCATACCGACGCCATATCGTCATAATGCTCCTGTGTGGTAAGTCCCATAACAACGGCACCTCTTGCTTTTACTTCTTTTATGTTTGAAATTGTTTTGTCAAACAAATCATTTACCGTTGCAAGCGCAACAACAAGCGTACCTTCTTCGATAAGCGAGATTGTTCCGTGTTTAAGCTCGCCTGCTGCATATGCCTCGGAATGTATATAAGATATTTCCTTTAATTTTAACGAACCCTCGAGCGATACGGCGTAGTCGAGATTTCTTCCGAGGAAGAATATCGAGTGCGAGTTGTAGAACAGGGAAGCAAGGTACTGAATGTTGTCCTTGTTTTCAAGTATTGACTTAACCTTTTCGGGAAGTTCTTCAATACTCTTTAAGTATTTTGCGTATTCGCCCGATGTAACCATACCGAGTTTGTCAGCCATATACAGCGAAATAAGGTACATAACCGCAAGTTGGGTGCTGTATGCCTTTGTTGTGGCAACGGCAATTTCGGGACCTGCCCATGTGTATATAACATCGTCCGATGCGTTTGCGATTGCACTTCCGACAACGTTTACAATCGACAATATTCTTGCACCGTGATTTTTTGCCTCTTTAAGACCGGCAAGTGTGTCTGCCGTTTCGCCCGACTGGCTTATTACGATTACAAGATCGTCCTTTGAAACGAGCGGATCGCAGTAACGGAACTCTGACGCAACCTGTACTTCAACGGGTATGCGGCACATTTTCTCGATAATGTATTTTCCCACAAAACCTACATGGTATGCACTTCCGCAGGCAACGATAAATATTTTGTGGATTTTTTTGATGTCCTCGGCGGTAAGCGAAATATCGTCAAGAACAATTTTGCCGTCCTTTATTCTGGGACTTATGGTGTCGCGGAGAGCCTTCGGCTGTTCCTCCATTTCTTTCATCATAAAATGCTCGTAACCGCCTTTTTCGGCTGCGCTTACGTCCCAGTCAACCGTGAATACTTCTTTTGCAACTTCCTCTTTGTCCATATTATAGACGGTAACGCCGTCCTCTTTGAGAATAACTATTTCATTGTCCTCAAGATAATATACGTCTTTTGTGTGCTTTAAAATAGCCGTAACATCGGAGGCGATGAAGTTCTCGCCTTTACCTAAGCCGACTATCATAGGACTTGATTTTCTTACCGCAATAAACTGATCGGGGTATTCCGAGCAGAGAACGCCTAAAGCGTATGAGCCTTCTATATGCTCGATAACCTTTATCATAGCGTCAAGAATATCATCCTTGTAATAGTATTCAAACAAGTGAGCTATTACCTCTGTGTCGGTGTCCGATACAAATTCAAAGCCTTTGTCGATAAGCTTTTTCTTAAGCGAAATATAATTTTCTATAATACCGTTGTGAACAACCGCAAATCTTCCCGACATTGAAAGATGCGGGTGCGAATTAACGTCGGACGGCTCGCCGTGAGTTGCCCAGCGTGTGTGTCCGATACCGATTGTACCGTGCAGATTTTTGCCGTTATCCGTTTTTTCTGCAAGGATGGACAAACGTCCCTTTGCTTTTGTCATATTAATTTTATTGTCATCTATTACGGCAATACCCGAGCTGTCATAACCTCTGTATTCGAGTTTTGACAGTCCCTCAAGAAGAATGGGCGCCGCCTGTTTTTTACCTACGTAACCTACTATACCGCACATATTATATGTACCTCCATACTTTTGATATTGATATTATACACTATAATTACTTTTTTTTCAAGAATTTTTACGAAAATGTTGTGTTTGCGTGAAGAAAATGTTATAATAAAGTAAGTAATAAAGATAATGACAGAACGGAGTTAAAATGAAAACAACAGAACAAAAAGCGATAAAGACGCTTGAATTTGATAAAATTTTGGAACGGCTTGCCTCGTATACGGAAAGCGAAAAGGTAAAAAAACAGATAGCTGAGCTTGTGCCGTACACCGATATTAACAAGGCACGCACGGCACAGCGCGAAACGACCGAGGCGCTTATAACCATGCTTAAACTCGGCGCACCGCCGGTAAATCTCACTGCGACGGAGGTGACGGGAGCGGTAAAGCGTGCGGAGCAGGGCGGAATGTTAAACACGCGCGAGCTTTTGGATATTGCAAGGCTTTTCTATATTGCAAGGCGAATGAAATCGTACCTTGACGAGGCGGCGGAGGAATGTGCCGTTTTGCACGGTATCGAGGAGGAAATAATAACCGCAAAGGCTTTTGAGGACAGAATTGCGCTTTGCATTGCAGGCGAAAACGAGATAACGGACGAGGCATCATCGGAACTTGGGACAATCCGCCGAAAAGTAAGAACGCTTAACGCAAAAATTAAGGATACGCTTAATAATATGATACACAGCGGTCATTACAAGAAATTTTTGCAGGACCCGATAGTTACAATGCGCTCCGACAGATACGTTATCCCCGTAAGGAGCGAATACAAAAACGAAGTGCCGGGCATTGTTCACGATACCTCGGCAAGCGGTGCGACGGTGTTTGTTGAGCCGATGAGCGTGGTAAACTCGAACAATGAAATCCGTGAGCTTAAAAACCGTGAGGAAATAGAAATCGAGCGGATTTTAATGGAATTGTCGGCATTGGCGGCGGAAAATTCGCATACGGTTTTTGTGGATTATTCGTGCATTACACGGCTTGATTTTATGTTCTGCAAGGGTAAGCTTTCGCTTGATATGAACGGCACGGAGCCTAGACTTAACGAAAAGGGAATAATAAACTTCAAAAAAGCACGGCACCCGCTTATAAACAAAGATACGGTTGTTGCAAACGACATACGGCTCGGGCGTGATTATGACACGCTTGTGGTAACGGGCCCGAACACGGGCGGTAAGACAGTAACGCTTAAAACAGTCGGTTTGTTTTCGCTGATGGCGGCGTCGGGACTGCACATAAGTGCGGCGGACAACAGCGAAGCGGCTGTGTTTGAGCATATTTTTGCGGATATAGGCGATGAACAGTCGATAGAACAAAGCTTGTCCACGTTCTCATCGCATATGGTGAATATAGTAAGCATACTTGAAAATATCGACAATAATTCGCTGGCGCTGTTTGATGAATTGGGCGCAGGAACAGACCCTACGGAGGGAGCGGCTCTTGCAATTGCCGTACTGGAATTTTTGCGTGCAAGGGGAGTTAAAACGGTATCGACAACTCATTACAGCGAACTTAAGCTGTTTGCGCTTTCAACGGACGGTGTGGAAAACGCATCATGCGAATTTGATGTGGAAAGCTTACAGCCGACATACCGCTTGCTTACGGGCGTGCCGGGAAAATCGAATGCGTTTGCGATTTCACGCAGACTCGGACTTGACGAACGTGTAATAAGCCGTGCGAACGATATACTCTCCGACGAGGACGTGAAGTTTGAGGACGTTATAACCGAACTTGAACAAAACAGAGCAAAAGCACGCTCCGAGGCGGAGGAAGCGGCTCGTATGAAACGGGAACTTTCGGAACTCAGAAAGGATATTGAAAAAGACAGAATAAAGCTTAAGGAAAACAAGTCGCGTATTCTCGACGAGGCGCGCAGAGAAGCTAAAATCATTGTTATGGACGCACGCGACGAGGCAAATTCCGTGATCAAAGACCTTGAACGTA